>JAGQOG010000085.1 GCA_020427695.1 Phycisphaerales bacterium | reverse complement strand
GAGCGGCCCTCGCGACCCATGCCGGCGTCGCCGCGGCTCGCGGTATCTCCGGGGATAACGCAGCGCCACGGCTCCTTGGCCTGGGCCGCGATGCCGCGCTCTCGCCGACGGAGCACTTCTTCAACGGACTGCTCGCAGCCCCCGGACCCCGAGGCGGCCGGGCCGGAGGGATCGGTATCATCCCGGCATGACCCCCGACTCCCTCGCGTTCCTGCGGGAGCTGCTCGACACCCCGAGTCCATCTGGCTTCGAACAGGACGGCCAGCGCGTGTGGCTGCGCCGCGCCGCGTCCGTGGCCGACCGGACGTGGCACGACGCCTGGGGAAACTGCTTCGCCGAGGTCGCACCGGCAAAGGCCGCCGACCCGATCACCGTCGCCGTGTGCGGACACGCGGACGAGATCGGGCTGATGGTCAACCACATCGACGACAAGGGCTTTGTCTACTGCCGATCGATCGGCGGCATCGACGCGGGGTCGATCGTGGGCAAGCGCCTGCACTTCCGCTCCTCGGTGCCGGGCGTGGCCAGTCCCGTCCTGGGCGTCATCGGCGCCACCGCCATCCACCTCCAGGAGAAGACCGCCGAGGGGAAGGTGCGAAAGCTGCACGAGCTCTTCATCGACATCGGGGCCAGCGATCGCGAGTCGGCCGCCGCCAAGCTGAACATCGGGGATCCGGCGGTGTTCGCGGACGGATTTGCCCAGCTCACGGACGACATCATCGTGGCCCGCGGACTCGACAACCGCATCGGCACCTGGGTCGCCGCCGAGACGGTGCGGCTCGTGGCCGAGCAGAGGAGCAAGCTCCGTTGCCGCGTGGTGGGTGTCGCGACCGTCCAGGAGGAGGTCGGCCTGCACGGGGCGGAGATGATCGCGGAGTCGCTTCGACCCGATGTGGCCCTGGTCACCGACGTCGGGCACGCCACCGACTCGCCTGGCATCAGCAACGCCCAGCACGGCCTGTTCCGCATGGGAAGCGGGCCGAAGATCGCGATCGGCGGTCCGGCGCATCCCGCCGTGGTCGATCGCCTGCTGGAGGTGGCGCAGCGGGAGGAGATTCCCCTTCAGCGCTCCGCCACGCCGGGGCGTAGCGGCACGGACATGGATGCGATCTTCCATCGCGCCGGCGGCATCACCAGCGCCCTCGTGAGCCTGCCCATCCGGTACATGCACACCACCGTGGAGACCGCCAGCCTGAACGACCTCGAACGCATCGCGGAGCTGTTCGCCGCGTTCTGTCTCCGCGTGGGCGATGGCGAACGCTTCGGTCATCGGTTCGAACGTGCTCCGGTGCAATCCCCCAGCCGTTCCCGGAAGAAGGTCTCGCGTGCTTGACTTCGTCCAACAGGCGATGAAGAACGTCCGGCAGACCGGCGCAGTGCTGCCATCGTCGCCCGCCCTCGCCAAGGTCATGACCCGGACGCTCTGCGCGGCCAAGGGCCCGAAGCGGCTCCTCGAGGTCGGACCGGGAACGGGACCGTTCACCAAGGCCATGCTCGACGCGATCCGTCCCGGCGACGAGTTCCACATCGTCGAGATGAACCCGTCGTTCTGCTCCCGACTCGAGGCACGGCTGCTCGGCCCCTACCGCCGCCGGCATCCCTTGGCCGAGGTGCACCTGCACTCCTGCCCGATCCAGGAGGCGCGGCTCGAGGGCGTCTTCGACTTCATCGTCTGCGGCCTTCCCTTCAACAACTTCCCGCCCACGCTCGTCCGGTCGATCTTCCGGCAGCTCCTGAGCCTCCTGGGGCCGGGTGGCGAACTGGTCTACTTCGAGTACGCGGGCGTCCGCGCCATGAAGGCGCCGCTCGTGGGATCGCGCGGCCGCCGCGACCTGCGCCAGATCGGCACCTTGGCCAAGGCCCTTCGCCGCCGGCACCTCGGCAAGCGGGAACTGGTCCTCGGCAACATCCCGCCGGCGTTCGCGGTGCGTTTGCGACGGGACTAGGAACTCCACATGCCATTCATCAACGAGAACTACCTGAAGCTCCAGGCCGGCTATCTCTTCCCGGAGATCGACCGGCGCGTCAAGACCTTCGCGGCCGAGCATCCCGAGAAGGCCAAACGGATCATCCGCTGTGGCATCGGCGACGTGACCGAGCCGTTGCCACCCGCCGTGTGCACCGCCATGCACCGCGCGGTGGACGACCTGGCGGATCGCGCCAGCTTCATGGGCTACGGCCCCCCCTACGGCTACGACTGGCTTCGGCACGCCATCGCGGAGCACGACTATCGCGGCCGCGGCATCGAGATCGCCGACGACGAGATCTTCGTGTCCGACGGCAGCAAGCCCGACTGCGGCGCGATCCTCGACATCTTCGCCGCGGGACGGAACCGGATCGGCGTCCCCGACCCGGTCTACCCCGTCTACGTGGACACCAACGTGATGGCCGGCAACAGCGGCGGGCCGAGAACGGGCGGTGGCTACGAGGGCATCGTGTACCTGCCGGGCACGCCGGAGAACGACTTCGTGCCCGACCTCCCGCGCGAACCCGTCGATCTCGTCTACCTCTGCTTCCCCAACAATCCCACGGGCAGCGTGATTGGGCGCGACGCGCTGAAGTCGTGGGTCGACTACGCCCGAGCCAACCGGGCGGTCATCCTCTACGACGCCGCGTACGAGGCGTACATCGCCGATCCGGAGCTTCCCCGGTCCATCTACGAGATTCCCGGTGCCCGCTCCTGCGCGATCGAGTTCCGCAGCTTCTCCAAGAACGGCGGCTTCACCGGCGTGCGCTGCGGCTTCACGGTGATGCCCAAGGACGTCCAGGTGCAGACCACCGACGGTCGATCGCTGGCGCTGCATCCGCTCTGGAGCCGCCGGTGGAGCACCAAGAGCAACAGCGTCAGCTATCCCGTGCAGCGCGGCGCCGAGGCGCTCTACTCCCCGGAGGGGCGGGTCCAGGTGCAGGAACTGATCCAGCACTACATGGGCAACGCCCGCGTGCTGCGCGAGGCATGCCTGGCCCTCGGACTCCGAACCTGGGGAGGCGTGAACGCCCCCTACGTGTGGGTGGCGTGCCCCGACGGCGTGGACAGTTGGGGCATGTTCGACCGCATGCTCCACGAGGCGAACGTGGTCATCACCCCCGGCGCCGGCTTCGGCCGCCAAGGCGAGGGGTTCTTCCGGATCTCCGCGTTCAACAGCCGCGCCAACGTGGAAGCCGTTGCCGAGCGCATGGGCGCCTTGGTTGGTGCGGGCGCCGGCTCCGCCGGCTCGCGCTGAGGGCGTCGGCTGCGCCGACGGGCGCTGGCTGCGCCGATTGGCGCTGAGCGCGTCGGCTGCGCCGACTGGCGCTGAGGTCGGCCGGCGGTTGCCGGCCGGATTCCATGCCGGCCGACCCGGCTGCGCCGGGAATCGACCGGTAGGAGATCTGGAGAGGGCACAACCGCCGGGGATCCTCGGATAGTGATGGATTCGAAGCCGGCCGGGGGCGGCCGGACGACATGCGCACTGGCTGCCCGCACAGCCGGGCAGCCAGTGGCACACGCACCGTCCGCCGGTCGATCCCGGCCCCGCCGGGTCGGCCGGACATCAAGAAGGCGGCCCCCGCCGCCTTTCCTCAGCGCTCGCGTGCGCAGCACGCGCCAAAAGGTACACGGACGCCACCAGGGCGCCCGTGTCCGGAGGGGGAGAAGAAAGAGATCGTTGCGGTCAGGCCCGCGCACTGACGCCGAGGCCGTTGGGGAAGCCGTTGGCCAAGCGGCGCATCACGTACGCGGATTCCTTCGTGCCGAGCCCGAGTCCGTTCACGACCTCGCGGAGGTTCGCGGGCGGCGCTTGGTCGAAACCGCTGGCGAGCATGCGGCGACTCATCCCGTCCACGACGCGGTCCAAGGTGCGCTGCTCGCCGGCGCTCGATCCGGGCAGCGTTCCGAGACCGAGCGCGGCGCGGGCCTGGCGCACACGGGTCGGGCCGTCGCCGCTCGAGCTCGTGTCCTGTGGACCGACGAGGGCCTGGTACCAGCGCCGAGCCATGGCGTTCACATCGAGGTTGGGGTTCTGCTCCAACGACTCCGTCATTCGCTTCTCGAGCGCGGTGGCGAGGTCGTTCGCCGAGAAGCCTTCGTTGTCGGTGTCGCCCACGAGACGGTCGAGGTGCGGGATCTCCGCCGAGCTGACCAGGCCGTCCTTGTCGCCGTCCTTGGCGGCAAGAACCGCGTCCGCCAGGCGCACGCTCAACTGGGCGATGGGCGCCGCTGGCGAATCGGCGACGGCCGTGGTCGTCGTGGTGGCGCCAGGCACGTCCACCGACGGCGTCTTCGACGTGGCGTTGGCGGCTTCCATGCCGCCGAGCAGCAGGCCGAGATCGGCACCGTCCACCGTGCCGTCGCCGTTGAGATCGAAGTCGGGATTCGCCGTGCCCCAGGCCGCTTCGAGTTCGGATACCGAAGAAGGAGGTGCCGGCTGCGCCGGCGTTGCCCCCCCGAGGGCCAGTCCCAGGTCGGCGCCATCCACAATGCCGTCGCCGTTGAGATCGCTCGGTCCACCGGTTTGGCCCCAGGCGCCGAGCACCGCATCGGCGGCGGTCGGTGTTGCGTTGTCCGCGGGAGCCGGGAAGCCGCCCAGGAGCAGGCCGAGATCGGCGCCGTCGACGGTGCCGTCGCCATTGCTGTCGAATGGGGACCCGCCCTGACCCCACTGACCGAGGAGCGCATCGATCGAACGGTCGCTCGGGGCCGGAACGCTGGTCTCGGGGGCGGCGCCGGTACCGGCCGCCGGTGCCGCAAGGCGCAGCACCTCGTCGATCGACACGGGCGGCATCGTGCGCAAGGCCCGATCGGGAATCGTGGCGGCGGTCGTCGACGACGGATCGACGGCCGGTCGCACGGACCGTGCTGGCGCAGGTGTCGGCTTCGTCGTGGTCAGGCCGGCCCGAGAGAGGTATGCGGTGGGGTCGTTCGCGATGCGCATGTCGGTGTCTCCAGTCGTTGCCAATCAGATCGGCCAAGCTGGTCGCAATCCTCGCGCCAACCCTGGAATTGGCTCGGGAACGCGATTGGCCCCATCGGAACGCGGATCGCCCGGGCCGATGCGCGGGTGATGCGCAGCCGCTTTGCGTGGCCGCGCACGAACTGCGCGTCGGCGATCGAGCTGCGGCACGGCAGGGACCGACTCAGCCCGCGTCGCCACCGCCCCATCCGCGGGACGGCCGCCTGCGCGGCGGAGCGGAGGAGTCGTCGGTCGAGGCCGGTGCGCCGCGGAAGCCGTGGCACACCACGTACATCTCGACGGAATCGTGGCGCGACGACCGTGGCTTGAACCCCCGCGCCTGTTCGAAGAGGCCCTTGGCCCGCCGCAGCAGGCCCGGATACTCGCCGCCCTCGTACACCTTCATCACCAGGTTCCCGCCGCGCCGGAGCCACGCGCCGCTGCGATCGAGCAGCAGGTGGCACAGGCGCACCGAGCGGGCGCTGTCCCCGGCGGGATCGCCGGTGGTGGACGGTCCCAGGTCGGACACGATGGCATCGAAGGCGGGGTGACGGGTCGGCGGACCGCCGAAGAGGTCCTCGAGTTCGACCTCTTCGATGTCCCCCTGCACGGTACGAACGTTCGGGCCGAAGCGGCGATCGTCCACCGCCTGGAGATCGACGCCAACGACGGTTCCCCGCGGTCCCAAGCGCTCCTCGAGCACCTGGAGCCAGCTCCCCGGCGCGCAACCGGCGTCAAGCACGCAGTCGCCGCGGCGCAGCACGCGCTTGCGATCGTCGATCTCGATCAGCTTGAACGCCGCGCGGGAAAGGTAGCCCTTCTCCTTGGCGAGCCGGAAATAGTGGTCCTGGACCTCACGGGGCATGCGCGTGCCCCGCCATCACGGATCCACGATGAACAACCCGACCTCCATCGGATTGGACACCACCGCCACGCGAATGTCGCCATCGACGGTCCGCAGCACCACGGGATTCTCGCCGCCATTGAGGGACGCCACCATGCGGTCCTGGGTGTTCCCCGGATCGACCGCGATCCAGCGTCCGTAGCGGCAGCGAAGCTTGATGATCCCGCCGACGGTCGCCATGTCGAAGTACCCGGTGGACTCGCCGCGCACGCGGTAGTCGATGTCGCCGTCCTTGTTCACGATCGTCACCGGCTTCACCAGCGGCTGCGGCGTCATCAGGCGGACATTGCCGCCCGTGGTCGAGACGTCGATGGCACCGGCAACGTTCTTCAGCATCACGTTGCCGCGCGACGTGCGAACCCGCACTCCCTCGATCGAAGGCGCCTCGATGGTGACGTGGGCGCGGATGTAGTACGGCTCGGGATCGGTGGTGCTTGTGCGCACCTCGATGCGGGGTCCGAGATCGCCCGGCACCTTGTCGACCTGCGCGGTCACGCGCGTGACCGCCGCCTTGGCCTCGTCGCCGCGCTCGTAGCCGTTCACGGCCTGCGGGAGCATCGTGACCCGCGTGTTCTTGTAGCGGGGATCGGCGACGATGATGACGTCGCCATTCACCGACTCGACATCCACTTCGACGATCTCCGCGCCCTCGAAGGTCCACTCCTGCTGCTCGCCTTCCACATAGGCGGACAGGAAGTCGCCGATCGGGCTGCCCGATCGGGCGGGCACGAAGTCGAGCTGGTTCCGGGTCGCGCATCCGCCGACGGAGGCCAGCGCCACGACGGCGAGGGATCCGATCAACGCCGCCCGGAAGGTGGCGCAACACGATCGAGGTGCCGGGGCACGGCCACGAGGCGACTCGTATTCGATCACGCGCATGCTCCTTGGATCCACGGACCCGCTGGCGGCCCGGCGGGCGAATGGGGATTGTATCGACCCGTCCGTCGCGATCTCTGCCGTTTCCGCCGCCAAAAACCCCGGTCCACCCCGCCTCTTTGCCAAGGCCGCCACGGATCGCCATCCCCGTTCGTTTGCCTTCGGTCCCCTTCCCGTCAATCGTTCCGGGCTGGATCCCCTCCCCCTGGAACCTCCATGTCCCGAATCCCCCGCCAAGGTCTCGTGTGCGTGTGGTCGCTGGCCGCGCTCCTCGTCGTGTCGATCCCGGCCCACGCCGGCGACGTCATCCGCGTGCGGCTCGATCCGGCCATCCAGCCCGCCAACAGGGCCGGTCGCCTGATCGTGTTCTTCATCCGCGAGGACGAGCGACCGTTCGGCGGCGCCGCCGGTGCCGGCGATCCTTTGGACGGCCCCTTCTTCATGAACCCGCAACCGATCGTGTCGGTGCCTGTCGCATCGTTCGCGCCCGGGGACTCCGTGGACATCGACGACCAGGCCCTGGCGTGGCCCGTGCCGCTCGCCGAACTCGACGGGAACTTCCGGGTGCAGGCGGTCTTCAAGTGCAACGGCGACGAGCGATCGCACGCGGCGCCGGGAAATCCGTACACCGAGACGTCGACGATCACGCTCGATCGGAACGCCGACGACCTCGTCGAGCTGAACCTCTCGCAGATCTTCGTTCCGCCCCCGCTGCCCGAGCATCCGCAGGTCGCCTGGATCGACCTGCCGAGCCCGATGCTCACCGCGGCGACGGGACGCGAGGTGCACCACCGCGCCGGCGTCGTGTTCCCTCCCGGCTACCACGACATCGACCATCCGCGCCGGATGTGGCCGACGATCTACGTCGTGCCCGGCTACGGCGGGCGCTACACGGACGCCATGAACTACCTCCGAATGATGCTCACGCCGCTCATCGAGGAGGTGGCGCCGCAGGCGGTGTTCGTCGTGCTCGATCCCGAATCGCCCCTTGGCCACCACGGCTTCGTGGACTCGCCGAACCACGGTCCGCGGGGCACGGCGCTGGTCAAGGAGCTCATCCCCTACCTCGAGTCGCGCTATCGCCTGGTGCCGTCGCCGGAGGCCAGGATCGTGACCGGGCACTCCTCGGGCGGATGGGCATCCCTGTGGCTCCAGCTCCAGTGGCCGGACGTGTTCGGCGCGTGCTGGTCGAGCGCCCCGGATCCCGTCGACTTCAGCGCCTTCCAGATGTCCGACCTCTACCGCGACCAAAGCGTCATGGTGGATGCAGAGGGGAACGACCTTCCGTCGTACCGCTGGCCCGTCTCGCCCGAGATGGACAAGGTGCTCATGACGGTGCGCCAGGAGATGGGCATGGAGCGCGTGCTGGGACCGGACGGCGACAGTGGCGAACAGTGGGACGCCTGGTCGGCGATGTTCTCGTCGCGCGATCCCGAGCACGCACGACCAAGGCCAATGTGCGACTTCAGCACCGGCAAGATCGACCACCAGGTGATCGACCACGACTGGAGCCGGTTCGACATCGCGCGGATGGTTCTCGGCGACTGGGATCACTACGGACCGATCATGCGCGATCGCGTGCGGTTGGCGTGCGGCGAGCGCGACTCGTTCTACCTCCAGCGGGCCGTGATTCGTCTGCGCGACGCGATCGCTGCGCGACAGGCGGGGACAAGCGGGGCGACACCGGCGCCAGGCACGGCGGAGGCCCCCAAGCAGGACGGCGCCCCGGCCAAGAAGCCCGGCGCGTCGGACGTGCCCGGGCGCCCGGCGCCCGCCGCGCCGCCTGCGACCGCCGCGGAAGGGCCGAGCCCAACGGCACACGTGCCGGCGGACACCCCCGCCGAGCCGCCCGCCAAGCTCGAGATCATGGGCGGTCCCGGCTACATCTGGCTGGTCAAGCACGCCTCGCACGAGACGATCGTGCCCATGACCACGCTGCGGTGGAATCAGGAGATGATCGACTACCTGCGGAGCCATGGGCTGCAGTGATCCGCCCGGCCACGCGCCGCCTCGACCGCAGCCGGGTCACGGCACTTCGACTCCCTCGGCGCGGTACTGCATGATCTTGTTGTAGAGCGCACGGCGGCTGATCCCGAGCGCAGCCGCGGCCGCAGATCGATTGCCGCGATGCACGCGGAGCGCGTCGAGTATGGCACGCCGCTCGATGGCGGCCAGGCGGTGCTCGGCGTTCGGCTCGGATGCCGCCGGGGGGCCATCGATCGCCTCCGGTTCCGTTCGCGCCAGGCGGCGGCGCACCCGATCCATCGCCCGTTCGATCTGGCCGAGGTGGCATGGCTTGGTCAGAAACTCGGTGACGTTCAGCGAGATGGCCCGGCGAGCGGCGTCGAAGTCGCCGTATCCGGTGATGATGACTACCGGCACCTCGACATGCGTGCGACGGAAGGAGGCGAGGAAGGTCATGCCGTCGGTCACCGGGAGATTCAGGTCCAGCACCAGCGCGTCCGGCGCCCGTGCCGCCAGGAACCGCTGCGCCTCGAATGCGGTTCCCGCCCCGATCGGTTCGCATCCCATGTCCTCAAGCGTCTCGATCAGGAACGCCCGGTAGCGGGGCTCGTCTTCGACCACAAGCACACGAAGGACGTCCTGGTGAGGAGGGATCATCCGGTCGCGCTCGCATGCATGGCTTGACCGGTGCGCAAGGCAACGGCCGGGAGCTCCACGAGGAACGTGCTTCCCAAGCCCGATCCCGCGCTCTCGGCGTAGATCCGGCCGGCGTGACGCTCCACGATGGCGTGACTGACGGAGAGACCGAGTCCGCAACCCGAAAGGCCGCAACGAGGCTTGCTGGTGAAGAAGGGATCGAACGCCCGCTGGAGCACTTCCGGCGTCATGCCGCATCCGTTGTCGGCGAAGGAGAGAAGCAACTGGTCGAGTTGGCGTTCGATCACCACTTCGACCCGGCCAGCCGGTGGAGGGGCGGCCTCGAGGGCGTTCGCAAGGAGGTTGATGAAGACCTGGAGGAGCTGCGACGGGCGCCCCATGCACGCCAGCTGCGACTCCGGGTCGATGGCCCGGATGACAACGTCGTGCCCCTCCCCGAGCGGAAGCCCATGAAGAAGTGCAACCGCCCGCTCGACCAACGGGACCAGCGGCACGACCACCGCGTTGGCGTCCTCCGGCTGGGCGAGAAGCAGCAGGTCGCGGGTGATGTCGCGACAGCGGAACGCCTCGTCGCAGATCGTCTGTAGCGCGAACCGCACCTTGCGCTGCACGGCCGGCGATCCGGAAGCGTCCGCCATCGACTCCAGTCGACGGAGCGACCGTTCCGCGTACCCGGCGATGATCCCCAAGGGATTGTTGATCTCGTGTGCGAGTCCCGCCGCCAGCACGCCGACACTCGCGAGTTGCTCGGAACGCACGAGCTGTCGCGACTTGAACTCGACCTCCACCTGCATTCGGGCGTGCTCTCGCGCCAACGACCGGCTGGTCTGGTTGAAGTGCTGCGCCAGCCGACGGAACTCGCGGTCGCCCTGCTCCTCGACCTGACGACCGAGTTGGGCCACACCCAGGCCCTCGACGGCCTCCTCAAGCGATCGCAGTGGCCTCATGATCGCGCGGTGCAGTCGAATGCCGGCGGCAGAGGCGACCACGATGGAAACGGCGAGCAATATCGCCAAGGCCCACACCACGATCCTGAAGTCCTGTCCCGCGGCGGCGCGGCTCGCCGCGATCGCCGCCTTCTCGCGGCTCGCGAGCGCCGCAACCGTCCCGAGAGTGCGGTTCACCTCCGCCAGGACCACGGCGGGGTCCGTCTCCGTCGAGATCGCGAAGGCGAGCCCTTCGAGGCGCTCGACCACTGCTCGCCGACCTGCGGAGTCGGATCCGTCGAATGTTCGGTCTGCATCGAGCTGCCGGGCCGCAACGAGGACGCGCGCGAGCTCCCTCGCAACGACATCCTCCTCCGGCCCGTGCCCTGCCAGCAGGACACGGACGACGGCGGCATGGTGGCCGACCTCGTAGAGCGTGCGGAGGTTCTCGTGCTGTCGGTCGGCACGCTGATGGTGCCGGCTCAGGCCGAGAAGCCCGAGCAGGGCCGCGGCTCCGACCAGCGCCGTGCAGGTCAGAAGCGCGGTCAACGTCCAGCTGAGACGACGGCCGACGGTCATGCGCTACTCCACGATGGCGTGTGGGAGGAATGGTACCGCGTCACTGTGCAGAATGTGCCCAACGTTGCATGCGATCCCGTACGGCCTGATCCTGCGTCATGCCTGACTTGGATCCGCGGAGCATCGCATGACTCGAAACCTCCAGCGTGGCGACGCCCTTGCCCTTGGCCTGCTCGTGGTGGCGATGGCGCCGACCGCGCTCGGGCATGCAACGGAGCTCAGCACCGCCTTCCACTACACGCCCATCCTTGCCGTCGCGAGCTCGGAGGGCGCGCCGGGCGACGATGCAGCGGCGCCATCGACGACTCCGGCGTCGGCGGCTGGCGACGACAACGTGGAGGGTGCCCCAACCCGCACCCGGCTTCGCTCGTGGGAGCTGCCGCCGGTCACGGTGGTGGGCGAGGCGCCGCCCGGTCTTCGCGAGAACGAACTCGTGGGCTCCTACCGTCAGCCGCGCTGGACTGCGAGCCGCCGGTTCCCCACAACCCGCGTCTATGTCATTCCCGAGGGCAAGGTGGAAGTGGAGGCGTGGGCCCGCGGAACTTTCAAGAACGGGGAATCGGAGTGGCGGTTCCTCCAAGAACTCGAGATCGGGCTTCCCTACCGGTTCCAGCTCGACCTCTACCTGCGTCAGGACTACAGCACGGACAGCGGCGACCTCCTTTGGGGCGGCCAGTTCGAGGTCCGTTGGGCCTTGGCGGACTGGGGCGTCATCTGGGGGAATCCCACGCTGTACTTCGAGTACATCACGCTCGAGGGTCGACCCGACAAGATCGAGCCGAAGCTGCTGTTCGGCGGCGGGCTCGGCGAACGCTGGCACTGGGGCGTCAACCTCGTGGCCGAGCTGGAACTCGGCGGCGAGGAGGAATACGAGTACCAGGTGACCAGCGCGCTGTCGTACACGGTCTTGGATTCCGTGTTCTCAGTCGGTATCGAGAACATCCTTTCGCTCACCGACACCAAGGACAATCGGGGCGACTTCGCGACGAGCTTCGTGATCGGGCCGAGCGTGCAGTGGAGGCCAGTGCCGCCCCTGACCTTGAACATCGCGCCGCTCTTCGGCGTCACCGACGACAGCCCCGAACTCCAGCTCTGGCTCAACATGGGCTGGGAGTTCTGAACGGCGAATCTGGACGGCGTGGTCCAACGGGCGCCATGGACGCGTCCGAGTCGTCACCATGAGGTCTGATCAACGAGTCTGGCTGTTCGGCTTCGCGACGTCGATCGCCGCCCACGCAGCGCTGTTCGCAGTCCTGGGCGCCGTGCGCGCCCGCATACCGCCGGAACTGACCATGCCGGCCGGCGACTCCTCCGGCGTTCGCGTGCTGTTGCTCCCGCGAGAGCCACGGGAGTCGATCGAGAACCCGGTCGAGGACCCGCCGCCGCGGAACGAACCCGCGGAGAAAGCACCAGCGGTCGAGCCTTCCCAGGATCCGCATCCGTCGACGGCGACCGCGCCGGCGTCGCTGCACGCTCCGGCTCAGGACGCCGCGCCCGACATCGGAGCGACGGTGGCGGCGCTTCGCGCGGCCGACGCCGCGACGCGCGCCTGGCTCCAGGCGATGGCATCGCGGGTGGCCTCGATCGGAGGCTCGTTCGCGGGCCGGGTGGTTCGAACGGGCACCGTGCCGCCAACCGGGCCCCCGGCGGAAGTCCGATCCTCCGACCCTGGTCCAGCCGCGACGATGGCGGTGCCGGTGCCGGTCCAATCTCAGACCACCCCACCCCTGTCCAGCGAGACCGCCGCGCTGATCGAGGCATCGATACCGCCGGAACGCCCTGGGGGATCGGTTCAAGGCGTGACCCGCGGTCCGCGGCCGGCCCCAACCAATCGCCCGCCAACCTATCCGCCCGAGGCGCTGCGCCGCCGCCAATCGGGGAGCGTTCTCGTGCACCTTGTCATCGGGGACAACGGCGCGGTGGTCACGGCCACGCTCGTCCGTTCGTCGGGCGTGGACCTGCTCGACAACGCGGCGCTGGACGCGGCGAGAAAGTGGCGCTTCCACCCGGCAATCGAGAACGGCGTCGCCGTCCCGTGCGAGGTCGACCTTCCGATCGAGTTTGTCCTTCGTTGACCCTGGGTGCGGACAGGCGGTGGCACGGTCGGCGTTGTCCCGGGCGAATGATCGGCGGCGGGGCGCGGACTCGTCCCGGCGGATCTCGCTCGTTGAGTCGGACCCGAAGGCGCAACGCTGCCAAGGCGATCGCGACCGATGGATGCGCAGCGAGACACGGCTGTCGTCGAGCGAGCCTCCCGGGGCTCGCCTTCGCGGAGCGACTGGTCCTCCGGCGGGTCCGATCCCCGACCCGGACGCGGCTCCGCGGCCAGCCTCTGGGGATCGCGAGCCGGCCCTTCGCGTTCGTGCGACGGCGGCGCACCGCCCGCACGACTTTCCCCCTATCCTGCCGATGCCGTGGTTCCGACGCTTCCCACCGTCCTGCTGGCCGTTCAGTCCGCCGCCCGGAGTGCCGCGGGCGGCGCGCCGCCGGTGCCAGCCAAGGGCATGACGATGCGCGAGATCGGCCTCATGCTGCTGTTCGCCGCCTCGATGCTGCTCGTCGGCTGGATCGCGTGGAAGCTGGTGAATCGCCGCGACCCGTTCCGGGCGCCGCGGAACGAAACGTCGGACGATCCGCCAAACGGCCCTCGCTGACTCGGTCCGAACACGTTCGCGCGACCGCTCAGGCGAAGGCCCGATTGCTCCGCATGGAGCCCACCCGCGACTGGAGCGAGCGACCGGGACACAGCGTCTGCGCTCCCTGCCACTCGCGATGCGTATGCACGTTGGCCACCTGCACGCTGTAGATGTGACGCACCGACTGCACGTGGGCCGCCACCGCGCGGAGTTGGGCATCGGAAGGCGCCTGCGCCTCGAAGTTTCCCAGGCACAGGATGCCGATGTTCCCCTCGTTGTGGTTCTTCACGTGCGCGCCTTGGTACACCAGCGGCCGCCCTTCGTAGACCCGCCCGGCGCGGTCCACGATGAAGTGGTAGCCGATGTCGCCCCACGGATCGGGCCGGTTGCGATGGCCCGTTCGGATGAGTTCGATCCGCGCGACACTCGACGCCTGGTCCACCGCCAGGAACGGCGTCATGCCGTCGTGGTGGATCGTGATGTGCTTGACCGGCGTCATCTTGTTCATCATCGACGGCACCGGATCGCCCTTGGCCCACGCGGCGCGGGGGATCACACCGGGCATCGTTGGCGGCCCCATCGGTCGAGGCGACGGCGGCGGCGTTCCAGGAAGACTCGTCGGGGACGGAGCGGGCGTGGGGACCACGGGCTCCTTGGGCCACACCGGGTCGGGCATGCGGCTCACGCGTTGCGTCGATTCGCAACCGGCGGCGATCGCGGCCAAGGCGCCGAGGGCTAGGAATCGGCGGCGCGAGGGCGCCGACTCGCCGAGGAGCGAGCGCACCACCCGTCCCGGTTCCGGAGGACCGTGCCGGTCCGCGGACTCGAGGCGGGGATCGCGCGGGTGATGGCCACCGCCGCGATCGTTCGGGTTGAGATCGTCCTGCATGCTCATGGCGACGCGCTGGTTGAATTGAAGACGGAAGAGATGGTATCGGCCGAGGCGCTCGCGGGCCTCCACTATCCGCCCGCTCCGCAGAGACGGGTCGCCAGGGGAGGGTGTGATCGGGGAAGGGTGGGCCGCCTCGACCCACCTTTGATCGTGGGTCGCCGCCGCCCCACGATGGGTGGGACGCCATTCGATGGCCATGCCCGAGCCCAGCCTCGACGTCCCCCCGCCCCCTCGCCGCCGCCTGGTCCCTGTTCGTTGGCTCCCGCCGAGCCCGGGATCGATCCCCACGACCGAATGCCAGCCAAGCCGGCCGCGAGAGTGACCGATATGGACCCCGAGCCTCCCCTTCCAGAACACGCATGCTTCGGGTCCCCATCATCCAAGCCGAGCCGGGCATGCGTCTCTCGCTCCCGGTGCATCGGCCGCTCTCGAACGACGTCCTGCTGCGGGAGGGATTCGCGCTCGACCGGATGACGATCGGGCGGCTGCGCGAGCTGCGCGTGCCCGAGGTGTGGATCGACTACCCCGGCGCCGAGCGCATTCGCCGATTCGTGTCGCCCGAGGTCTACCGGCTCCAGGCCAACCTGGTCCACCAGACGAGCGACCTGTTCGAACGCGTGCAGTGCGATGCTGGCGCGAAGCTCGACTACGCCGCCTACCGAACCACCATGAGCGGGCTCATCGACCAGCTCTTGGCCAATCATCATGCGGCCGTCCACCTGAGCGAGATCGCCGGCGCGGGCGAGAGCCAGGCACGCCACGCGACCACGGTCTGCCTGTTGAGCCTGCTGATCGGCCTGCGACTCCAGGGCTACCTCGTCAGCGAACGCCCGAAGCTCGACGCCGTGCATGCCCGCGACACGACGAACCTCGGGATCGGCGCCATGCTGCACGATGTCGGGCTGTCCCGACTTCCGGCCGAATGCGCCCGCTGCGAGTTCGATCTCGACGGCAACGATCCGCAGTGGCGGTCGCACGTGCAGAAGGGCTACGAGATGGTGATCGGGAACCTCGACGCGTCGGCGGCGATTGTCGTGCTCGACCACCATCAGAGCTGGGACGGCCACGGCTTCCCCGAGCACGGCCACTTCGGCGCCGAACCGGCGCCGCGGCACGGGCACGACATTCACGTGTTCGCCCGCATCGTGGCGGCGGCCGACGCCTACGACCGGCTACTGCACCGGGTCGACGGCGGCATGTGGCCGCGCGTGCGAGCCATGAACACGTTGCTCAACTCGCCCCTCAACGGTCGTTTCGATCCGGTCGTGCTCGCCGT
>JAGQOG010000084.1 GCA_020427695.1 Phycisphaerales bacterium | reverse complement strand
TCCGGCGACGATCGCTTCGCGGAGCGGCGGGATGAACGCCCGTCCCAGTCGAGCGTGGAGCCGCCACGCCGCGCAAGCCAACGCGGGGGGGTCGAGCAGGGGGGCGGCTGCGAAGAAGTACGCCGGCTGCAACGCGGCTCGTGCGGTGGACGCGTGGGTGGCCAGATCCGAAGGCGCCTCGCGTGCGAGCGCTTCGAGCAGTTCCGGCGACGAACGCGCGACCGGCCAGCCATGGAGCACTTGGAACGCGGTGCGGGCCACGCTCCGGTCGCGATCGCGCAGGTAGGCGATTGCGGCGGCGGCGGCATCGGGCCGGTCGAAGGCCCGCAGCGCGAGCAGACCGCGCAACCGGGCCACGGCCGACGGGAGGGCGTTGCATCCCGCCAATCGCTCGATGCGCGAGCGGTGGGTCAGTCCGACCGAGCCGAGGAGATCGGGCAGATACGCTTGAAGGCGCTCCGGGAGCGCGTTCGCGACCGCCGGATCAGGCAGGCATCGGGCCGGGCGGTCGGCGAGACGGAGCGCCTTCGCTCGGCTCGGGGTGCGAAGAAGGTGGCCGTCCTCCAGAAGGTCGCTGATGGCGGCGGGCCCGGACGCGGTGGCCTGATGCCAGCGCCGGGCCACCTGCTGCCGGAGGGCGCTGCGACCGAGCCAGCGCAAGAGGCGGCGACGGACGGTTGAGAGCTCGATTCGACCCACCACGCCGCGCAGCGCCATGCGCGACAGATCGTCGAGCCGATCGACCCAGTCGTTCAGTGCGCCTTCGTCTCGCTCGGTGAGAAGCAGCCCGGCGAGGAGCAACGCGTGGTGATGCACGCCGTCGCCACGAAGCGTGGCCGCCCCGACGATCTCGCCAAGCGCGGTTCGATCCTGCGCGGCGTGCGCTCCTCGCGGACCCGATCCGAAGGGGGTGTCGACCAGCTCGAGGAGGACTGTCGCGGCGGCCGCCCCGACGCCATCGTCCCGATGGTCGGGCGACCCGATCGCGGGGAGGAGGAGCGCGGCCTCGGCGGGGGCAGCGCGACGCCGGATGAGCTCGATCGCGTTCCGCCTGGCGTGCTCGCTGCCCGCCATCGCCTCGGCGAGCACCTCCGAGAGGTCCAGGGAGGGCTCGGACATGCGGTCCATCACCGACCGGTCCAGGTGATCCAGCCGGGCGATCACCAGGGGGAGCTCCACCTCGTGCCGAATCATGGCCTCCGCCAATCCCGTCGCTTCGGCCGACTCGGCGGACGCGAACGCATGGCGCAGGATGAGGCCGACGGTCGCGGAAGGGAGGCCGTCCAACCGGGCAAGGCGATCGCCAAGTTCTTTCATTCGATCGGTTTCCGGTGCTCCAGCCCCCATCGGGTCGAGGGCGGCCCTCCACCAATCGGCCGACCTGGCCCCCAAAGTCGAAATCGAGTCCAGCCCCTCACGGGGTCGGCAGAGTTTGCGCTCCTTTCGGGGAATCGGGTCGAAACCACGCTATCTTGGGCGCGGCTCGCCGAACTCCCCAAGAGACAGTGGAGCAGGAAATCAATATTTGATTCTTGTCTTTCTCGGATTGGCGTGGAGAATCACGCCTTCAAGGCGGAGGGGAAACCGCCACGTGTACCGCGTGTGGAAGACGGCCATGGGATTGCCCGTTTCCGGTCGCCTCGCCCCCCTTCGCAAGGACCATCAATGAGCTTCGTCTCCAAGACCTCCAGCCTCCAGGCGTACAACATGCTCCTTTTCCGCAAGGCCGTTCATCCCGAGTTCTTCGGGATCGAGGGGCGGCGTCGAATCGAGCACGGGGACTACGAGTTCGAAGCCTGGATCTTCAAGGGCGGCCATGCCGTGCGGTTCCAGCACGACGGCCACTGCGTGTGCGAGGTGGTCACGGATCAGAGCGAGCAGGTTCCGGACCGCGGTCTTGTGGGCACCTTCCCCTGTGCGGGCGAGAAGGACCACGAGGAGAAGATCAGCGACAACCTCCTCTACCTCACCACGATCCAGACCGAGACGCTCACCGACCACCTGTACCTGGGCACCTACAAGGAGATGCTCCAGCACGGGCGCGACGGAAACTCGCTCATGTCGGTGTGGACGGACGAGTTCGGCAAGGCGAATCTCTCCCTCCTGGACATCCAGCGGTATCGCACGGAAGTCCACATCCAGGCCTACCACTTGCGAAGCGACTGCGGCCTGGTGCTGCGGAGCCAGTCGATGTTCCAGACCGAGCCCGAGGAGATCGATCTGCTCGTCGCCGACGTTGACGACTGAGCACGCCGCGGTCTGCGTTCGGCTCGTCCCCGCCTGATCCACGGATGCGTCGCTGTCCATCGGCGCATCGAGCCATCGATGCCCAGGTCACCCAAAGAAGCCGCATCGCCCCGGCCGGCAGCAGCGTCGGACGCGCGAACACGAAGCAAGCGCCGCGCAAAGCAGTCGGTCGACACCGACCGTCTCCTGGGCGTGGACTTCGTTCTGCGCGGAGGAGCCGGCGCTTCGAACGCGAAACGCGCGAGTCGCGTGCATCCCACCAAGGAACGGGCCGCGCGTCCGACGGACGTTCGAGCCGAGCCCGTCCCGCCCGAGCACCAGGCGCTCGATCCGGCAGGCAAGCAAGCCGCCCTCGACGCCTTGCGCGATCGGCACGACCGCACCTGCCCGCACTGCACGGTTGCCACGGCACACACGCAAACCGTGTTCGGGGAAGGCGACCCCGACGCCGACCTGATGTTCGTCGGCGAGGCGCCGGGCGAAACGGAGGATCGGCTCGGACGCCCGTTCGTCGGTCGGGCGGGACAGAAGCTCGACGAGATCATCGCCGCGATGGGGCTCCAGCGTGCCGACATCTACATCGCCAATGTCCTGAAGTCGCGGCCGCCGGACAACCGGACGCCGCTTCGCCACGAGGTCGAGGCCTGCGGCCCGTTCCTCCAGGAGCAGATCCGGCTGATCGCGCCGAAGGTCATCGTGACCCTCGGCGGCCCGGCCACCAAGCTTCTCATGGAGACGGAACTCGGCATCACCCGCCTGCGCGGCGTGTGGAGCGAGTACCGCGACGGCGACCTCGTCGTACCCCTCATGCCGACGTTCCACCCGGCCTACCTGTTGCGCAACTACACCGTGGAGACGAGGCAGCAGGTGTGGTCGGACATGCAGGCTGTGTTGGAGGTGCTGGGGAGATAGCGGGATCAGGGATCAGGTTTCGGGTATCAGGGATCAGGTATCAGGTATCAGGGCGCGCTGGGTGGGCGAGGGGACGGCGTCCGTTTCGAGTGACGAGTTGCCCTCATGGACGGAGGGTTATCAGCAATTGGTTGCAGCCGCATTCGTGTGTCGGCGCCCGGGGGCGCACGCCTGTGCGACCGCCAGGAGCGCCGGTCGACGACTATCAACGGTAATCGCAACCGACTCCCGATACCTGATCACCCACCGTCCTTGAGCGTGACTCGGCACGCGTGCGCCCTCCGTCCACTTGTTCACCGAGCGCGCCCTGATCCCTGATACCGGCTCCGGCGATCAGCCGGTTCCGCCCCCCGGCGCCCTCCGAACGATCAACGTCACCGGCCCGTCGTTCACCAACCGCACCTTCATGTCGCCGCCGAAGACACCGGTGGCGACATGAAGTCCGTGGTCGCGGGACAGCACCTGGGCCACCGCCTGGTACAGGCGCTCGCCCTCGTCCGGGGCCGCGGCGCCGATGAAGCTCGGACGGTTCCCCTTGGTGCAGTCGCCGGCCAGGGTGAACTGGCTCACGACCAGCACGGCACCGCCGGTGTCCTGCACAGAGCGGTTCATCTTGTCGTGGTCGTCGCGAAAGATGCGCAACCGGGCGAGCTTGCCCGCCATCCACGCCGCATCGGCATCCTGGTCACCCTGTTCGACCGCCAAGAGGACGCAGAGGCCCGGTCCGATGGCCGCCCGATGCGGAGGCTCCGCGACAATCACCTCGGCTTCGGTCACCCGCTGCACAACGGCAATCATCGCAAGGGTCCGGCGTCTTGGTTCGGCGCCCTAGATCAGGGCCATGGCGGCGCTGCTGACCAGGCACGCGCCCTGATCGTCGCATGCCTGGCGGTAGTCGATGAGCTCGATCTGCTCGGCGCCCGAGAGGAGCAGCGTCGCATACATGTTCCCGACGCTGCACCAGCGGGTCGGGTTCTTGCACCAACGCATGGCCTCGAGGAACTCCGTCGGACCGGACATGAACTTGCCCATCATGTCGCGGTCGTGCCGCTCGACGTCGATCCGGCGCTGGTCGTCGACTGGGCGCGGTTCGCCGAACTGCGGCCCGACATGGCTCAGGTCGGCGCTGCTCACGTAGAAGGTCCGCCCGCCGATCTCGCTCAACGTGTCGCGCATCGCGTCGACGAACGCCTCCAACGTGACCCGGCCGCCGTCGTCGGCCACCATCGGTTGGAGCGGATCGGGCACCAGGGCGGCGACCACGGGGACGTTGCCGAAGCGATGCTGCAGCCAGGGGAGCTGGAGCTGGACGGAGTGCTCGGCGTGATGATCGAGTTGATCCACGAGGAGCGAGCGGCCGAGGCGCTTGTGCATCGCCTCGACGACGGCGCGATCCGATGCGCACGTGCCCAAGGGCGTTTCGAAGCCGAGCTCGGTCATCACGACCCCGTCGCCGAGCCCGAAGTGGTTGGTGGCGAGCACCACCACGCGGTCGGGCTGCTCGACGGCGTCGAGGCAGCGGTACGCCGCGGCGTAGTTCGGCCAGCCCCGCGCGTAGTCGAGGTGGGGCGACACGATGCCCACCGGCGTCGCGTCCAGTTCGGGATCGTCCGTCTGATCGACCCAGCCGCGCAGCGCCGCGAGGCACTCGTCGGAAGACGATCCAAGCATCTGCGTGGCACCCACCGGAAAGGCGCCGCGCTGGAGGAGTCGCGTCTTCAGCTCCCCCTCGAGGCGCTCGAACGTCGGTCCCCACAGGAGGCCGAATTCGTCGAGCTTGCGGGCGAGCTCGACCAGTTGCGTCGATTGCGGGATCTTGAAGTCGGCGGCGATCTCGTCGATCGTCTTGGTGCCTTGGAATTGCTGGAGCAGCGGCAGCGCTTGGGGGGAGATCACCATCATCTGCCCCGCCAGGGAGAGCGGATCGCGGAGGCCGACGTAGGTCTGGCCATCCTTGGAGAGCGCCAAGGGCTGAAATGGCCGCATGTGGGGGCGGCGCAGGTGGTCGGCGAGCTGGTCGGCGGTCATGGGCACGAGTGTACGCCAGGGCTTCCGCGGATTCCCGGACGACGGATCCCCGCGGCGAAGGGGGCGACGATCGGCCGGCGAGCCCCGCCGAGCGGTCCTGCTGCTCGTTTTCCGACCCTCTGCTCAGCCGCTCGGGCCAAGCAGCCGACCATCATTCTGGTCCGGATCGACCGCAAGAACGGTCCTTTTCGGGCGTTCAATGCCGTTCTGGGAGCAGTAGAATCGCTCCTTCCGACCTGTGCGTGGGCAATTCCGCAGTGGATCCCTTCTTGATCTGGGGCAACCGATTCCGATCGTCCCCGCTGAACATGCCGCTTCCGCCCCTTCGGGCGGTCACCCTCTAGACCGATAGCCTTTCCGGCTTCCCTGTTTTCGACCTGTTGAGGAGGTTTTTCCGTGAACAAGCAATCCAGGACCGTGCTTTGGACCGTGCTCTCGACGGCCGCGATCGTCGCTCTTGGCGACGTTCCGGCGTTCCTCGGCCTGCCGCTCTCCCGTGCCGCGACCGCGGCACCCCAGGCGACGACCGACACCACCCAGCCGCGCACGCAGGATCCGGCCCAGAAGCCGACCCCGCCGGCCCGCCCGGTTCGCCCGGGCCGGCCGACTGTACAGCCGGGCAACACGCCGCCCATCGCCAAGTCGCCGACGGGCACCACGACCCGGCAGCTCGGCGACGCCACCACCGCCACCGCCGCCGGCGCTTCGATCGGTCAGGCGTCGGCCGAGAGCACGGTGATTCGATTCGAGCCGCCCATCCTCGACCTCGGGGAAATGACGGCCGAGATCTCGAAGACCGCCAGCGTCACGGTGTTCAACATCACCGACCAGCCGGTCGTGATCTCCCGCCTCGTGCCGAGCTGCGGTTGCACCACGGCCAAGGCCCCCACGGACCCGATTCCGCCGGGCGGCTCGGTCGAGATCCCGATCACCCTGAAGCCCGGTCCGCGGCAGGGCGTCACGCTCAGCAAGCGCGTCACCTTCCAGCTCGAGGGTCAGCCGCCGGTCGTCCTGACCGTCACCGGCAACGTGCCCGAGTACGTGTCCATCTCGCCCGACCTTCTCACCGCCGACAGCGAGAATCCAGACTCCGGCGTCGTGACGTTGAAGTCCACTGACGGTGCGCCGTTCCGGATCACGGGCGTGCTCCCGCCCGTCGTGCTCGACTACGGGGACGAGGCGAAGGTCGAGCACGTGGTGCACATCGACTGGGCCGAGTGGGAGAAGGCGGGTTCCCCGATTCGCGTCGGCTTCACCACCGACCACCCGAAGGCTCCGAGCCTCTCCGCGATGATCAAGCGGCCGCTGCGGCGCAATCCGAACGCGGTCGCCGATGCCGACGCCAAGCAGAACCGTGCCGCCGACGCGAACAGCGCGCTGCTGATCACGGCGGCGCGCCAAGGCAGCCCCGAGCGCATCGCAGCGGCGATCGCCAAGGGCGCCGATGTGAACGGCACCGACCGCACGAACGGTCGCACCGCCCTTCACTGGGCTGCGAAGGAAGGGCACCTCGACGCGGTCGAGGCGCTGATGAAGTCCGGTGCGGACGTGAACCTGGGCGATCGCACCGGCAAGACGGCCCTGACGCTGGCGGCCGAGGGCGGCCACGCCGACGTGGCGAAGAAGCTGCTTTCCGCTGGCGCAGCGGTCAACAGCCGCGACCAGATCGGCGGAAGTCCGGTGCTGTGGGCCGCCGGTCTCGGCAATGCGGAGACGGTGAAGCTCCTGGTCGATGCCGGCGCCGACGTCAAGGTGGCCGACGTGAACGGCCTCACGCCGCTTCTCTGGGCGGCGGGCATCGGCGATCCGAAGTCGGTGGAGGTGCTCCTGGCGGCCAAGGCCGACTTCAACGCCACCGACCTGATCACGGGCGACGACGCGCTCATGCGTGCGGCCCGCTCGGGCAAGCTCGAGTCGATGGTGCTGCTCCTGTCGGCTGGCGCGGACGTCAACCGGAAGAACAAGGTCGGGGCCACCCCGCTCCTGATCGCCGCCGCGAGCGGCAACCTCGAAAAGGTCAAGGCCATTGTGGAGCACAAGGCCGATCTGACCGCCAAGGATGTCCGTGGCTGGAACGCCATGGATCACGCCAAGAACCGGATCGACGACCAGAAGGACGCGGTTGTCGCCTATCTCCAGACGGTGATGCCCGCCTCCGCGACCGCGGCGAGCGGCGGAACCGGATCGCCCGGCTCCAGCAACTGACCGGCTGGCCGATCGCCCCTGCGGGCGATCAACGACTCCTCAACAACGCAGCCGTCCGCTCCTCCGAGCGGGCGGCTGTTTTTTCCGGGTGCGAACGATGGGGCGGCGGGACGACCGGAGGCGGGAGAGCGGGGCGGGGCGGTTCGAAACGCCTGCGCCGTGCTCTTATAGTGCCGGCATGTCCACCGCAACCGCCGCCACTGTTTCGAGCCAGTACGACCAACTCATCGGCCTCGTGCGCGATGCGAATCTCCTCGGCAGCACGAGCGCGCTGCTGGGCTGGGACCAGGAGACGATGATGCCGCCGGGCGGCCTGGCGCATCGGGCCCGCCAGCAGGCGCAATTGGCGCGGCTCTCGCACGAGGCGCTGGTCGATCCGCGGGTGGGCGATCTGCTTGCCGAGTGCGAGACGGACCGCGCGCTCACCGCCGATCCGCTCTCCGCCACGGCGGTCAACATCCGCGAGATCCGGATCGACTACGACAAGGCGACGAAGCTCCCGACCGCGCTGGTCGAGGAGCTGGCGCGCGTCAGCAGCGTCGCGCAACACGAGTGGGCCCTGGCGCGGAAGGCATCCGACTTCACCCGCTTCCGTCCGCATCTCGAGCGGATCGTCGAACTGGTGCGGCGCAAGGCGGAGTGCTTCGGATGGCCGGAAGGCGGCGAGGCGTGGGATGCCCTCGCGGATCTCTACGAGCCCGGCTGCACCGCCGCCGAGGTGCAGCGGGTCTTCAAGCCGTTGCGCGAGCGCGTCGTGAAGCTGCTCGATCGGGTGCTGGGGAGCAAGACCGGTCCGAGCAACGCCTTCAACGAGCTGCCGCTTCCGATCGACGCCCAGGAGCGGTTCGCCCGCTCCGTGGTGGAGCGGCTGGGGTTCGACTTCGACCGCGGGCGGCTCGATCGATCGACGCATCCGTTCTGCGGCGGCTCGCACTGCAACGACGTGCGCATGACCTCGCGCTACACGGAGACGTGCCTGAACGACGGGCTCGGATCGGCGATGCACGAGTGCGGTCACGGCATGTACGAGCAGGGCCTTCTCGAGGAGCACATCGGCACGCCCATGGGCCAGGCGGTGTCGCTCGGCATTCACGAGAGCCAAAGCCGCCTGTGGGAGAACCAGGTCGGCCGGAGCCGCAGCTTCTGGACCTGGGCGCACGGGCAGCTTCCCGCGTCCTTCGGCGACGCCGCACGACGATTCTCGCTGGACGAGCTCTACGGCGCCGCCAACATCGTCGAGCCCGGCTTCATCCGGGTGGACGCCGACGAGGGCACCTACAACCTGCACATCATGGTGCGGTTCGAGATCGAGCGGGCGATCGTCGCCGGCGACCTGGCGGTCAAGGACATCCCCGGCGTTTGGAACAAGCTGTACAAGGACTACCTCGGGCTCGACGTTCCCGACGACCGGCGCGGCTGCCTCCAGGACATCCACTGGTCCTTCGGCGCCATGGGCTACTTCCCGACCTACACCCTGGGCACGCTCTATGCGGCGCAGTTCTTCGAGAAGGCCGTGGCGGAGATGCCCGGCCTCCCGAACGAGTTCGCGGCGGGCGAGTTCGGTCAACTGAAGAAGTGGCTGAACCGAAACATCCACGCGCACGGCAAGCGCTATCGACCCGGCGAACTCTGCACCGTCGTCACGGGCAAGCCCCTCTCGGCGGACCCGCTCATGCGGCACCTGGAAGGGAAGCTGTTGCCGTTGTATGGGGGGTGAGGGATCGGCGAGGCGTCGAGGCATCGAGGCATCGAGGCATCAAGGGTTGTGATGCGGTGACGGTGCGAGGAGCT
>JAGQOG010000083.1 GCA_020427695.1 Phycisphaerales bacterium | reverse complement strand
TCCATTTGGCAGTCCCATCCGCTCCGGTTCACGTCGATCGGCAGGACCGTGACGCCGTGCTCCTCCGCATCGCGCACGATCTGGGCGGGAGCGTAGAAGCCCATGGGTTGGCTGTTGATCAGGGCCGCGGCAAACGCGGCGGGATGGTGCAGCTTCAGCCAGGCGGAGGCGTACACCAGCAGGGCGAAGCTGGCGGCGTGGGACTCGGGGAAGCCGTAGCCGCTGAAGCCCTTGATCTGGTTGAAGCACTGTTCGGCAAAGGCGGACGAGTAGCCGCGGGCGATCATGCCCGAGACGATGCGCTCGCCGAAGTACGCGAGCTTGTTGCCGCGGCTCTTCCACGCCGCGATCGCCCGCCGGAGCTGGTCCGCCTCGCCCGGGGTGAAGCCCGCGGCGACGATCGCCAGCGACATCGCCTGCTCCTGGAAGAGCGGCACGCCGAGGGTCTTGCCCAGCACCCGGCGCACCGCGTCGTCGGGGAACACCACCGGTTCGCGACCGTCCCGGCGCCGCAGGTAGGGATGGACCATGTCGCCCTGGATCGGACCCGGCCGGACGATCGCAACCTCGATGACCAGGTCGTAGAAGCATCGCGGCCTCAGACGCGGCAGCATCGACATTTGCGCCCGGCTCTCGATCTGGAAGACCCCGACCGTATCCGCACGGCAGATCATGTCGTAGACCCGGGGGTCCTCGGGTGGGATGGAGGCGAGCGAGACAGGGACGAAGGGACGAAGGGACGGAGGGACGGAGGGACGACCACTGTCCGTCAGTTCGGACGATCGGCTCTGCGGCCATTCCCCTGCGCATGGCGACGCTTCTCCAGGGCCATGATCAGACCTTGGAGCATCCGATCGACTTCTTCGAGCAATGGCATTGGCACCTGCTGCGGCTCGACCATCTGCAAGCGAGACGCCAGTTCGAACTGCGTTGCCAGTTCCGCGAGCGAGCCCCGTGCGATTCGAAGCTGCCTGAGATACATCGCCGTGCTGTTCAATGCATTCCCCTCTGCGATATTCGATGGAACGGAAACCACTGCACGCCTCATCTGGCTTGTCAGTCCGTGGCATTCGGATGCCGGCAGCAACGCTGTCGTCGCGTACATCGCCTCCACAAGTTGCATTGCCCGCCGCCACACATGCAGATCCCGATGGTTGCGAATTGCGCCCATTGCACACCTCCCTTTGTCCCTTCGTCCCTTCGCCCCTTCGTCCCTTCCATTCGCTTGTGAGTTCCATCGCCTTCCGCAAACACGTCAACATCCCCAGCCCGAGCACATCCACCTTCAGCATGCCCATGGCGTCGATGTCGTCCTTGTCCCACTCGATCACGGTGCGATCGGGCATGGCGGCGTTCTCGACCGGCACCATCTCGCAGAGCGGGCCGCGGGTGATGACGAAGCCGCCCACGTGCTGGGAGAGATGACGCGGGAACCCAAGGAGTTCGCGGGTCAACTGGACCAGCAGCCGGACCGTCGGATCCTCCGGGCGCAGCGCCAGCTCGCGCAACTGGCGGTCGTCCACGGTTCCGCTGCTCCACCAGTCGATGCCCTTGGCGAGGCGGTCCACGCAATCGAGGGAAAGCCCCAGCGCCTTGCCCACGTCGCGCACGGCGCTGCGCCCGCGATAGGTGATGACCTCGGCGGTGAGCGCGGCGCGTTCGCGGCCGTACTTGCGGTAGATGTACTGGATCACCTCCTCGCGGCGCTCGTGCTCGAAGTCGATGTCGATGTCGGGCGGTTCGTTGCGCTCGCGGCTGACGAAGCGCTCGAACAGGACATCGATGCGGTCGGGATCCACCGCCGTGACCGCCAGGCAGTAGCACACGGCGCTGTTGGCGGCGGCGCCGCGCCCCTGGTGAAGAATGCCGCGCGAGCGGGCGAAGACGCACAGGTCGTGCACGGTGAGGAAGTACGGGGCATAGCCCAGCTCGTCGACGAGGGCGAACTCGTGATCGATCTGCCGCCGAACGCGCTCCGGCACGCCGCCCGGATAGCGATCGGCGGCACCCGACCATGTCAGCTTCCGCAGATGGTCCATGGGAGTGCACCCCGGCGGCACCACCTCGTCGGGATACTCGTAGCGCAGCTCGTCGAGGGAGAAGCCGACGGCGCGGTCGGCCAGGTCGACGGAGCGGCGCAGCGCGTCGGGCAGATCGGCGAACAGCCGCGCCATCTCCTCCGGTCCCTTGAGATGCCGCTCGGCGTTGGCCTGCAGGCGCAGTCCCGCCGTCCGAACCGTGCAGCCGTGGCGGATGCAGGTCAGCACGTCCTGGAGACGCTGCCGTTCCGGGGCGTGGTGCAGGACGTCGTTGACCGCGACGAGCGGCACCTCGACATGCTCGGACAGCAGTCGAAGCTGGTGCAGGCGGGCGCGGTCGTTGCCATCGAAGCGCCGGGCGACGGCAATCGAGAGCCGGTCGTCGCCGCGTCCCGGTGCCCGCGGCGCCCGACCGCGGTGGTTGAGCCAGGCACGCAGGCCCTCGATGGTCTCGACCGCATGCTGATCGAGGATCGGCGGTGGGATCACCGTGACCAGGAGATCCTCGTGGTGCTCGAGAAGGTCGTGCAGTGCGAGTCGACATTCCCCCTTGGGAGCGCGGCGCTTGCCGATGGTGAGAAGCCGGCACAGGGTTGCGTAGCCCACGCGCGAGGTGGCGTGAAGCAGGGCGCGAAGACGGAACGCCGAACGGGTGGCGACCGTCGGAGGAGCCGTCGAGTTCGCGAAGGACGACAACGCCCGCGCGTCCTCGCCCCCGCGCGGGTCGCCGATGGACACATCGCCCGCGAGTTCGACCGTCGCGCCGACCACCAGGGGCACGCCCGCCTCCTTGGCCGCGACATGCGCGCGGACGATCCCCGCCACGGAGTGCAGATCGGTGACGGCGAGCGCCCGCAGGCCAAGCGCCCCGGTCCGTTCCACGAGCTCGTCGGCGTGGCTCGCGCCAACCAGGAAGGTGAAGTTGGTGGCGGCCTGGAGCTCCGCATAGGCCGGCGCGTGGGGCCGTGTCCGCCGGGACGATGGCGACGCAACGGATGAACCGCGCGGTGCCTTGAACGACTCCCACGGATGACGACGCGGCTTTGGTGCAGGTGATTCGGGCATGGGGGCGGGGGGCGTCGAGGCCAAGGCATCGAGGCATCAAGGCACCAAGGCATCGAGGGTTGCGGATTCGTGCGCACCTGCTGCTGTTGGGTCGCGTGCGCCTTGCACGCCCACGGCATCGACATCGGAACCCTTGGTGCCTCGATGCCTTGGTCGCGAGCCTTGTCCTTCACACCCATGCCCCGTGTACGAACCAGCGCTCGACAGGCCGCTCGCAAAACACCCACAGCCACCGGCCGTGGTGGTCCTCGACGCGGAAGTAGTCGCGGTGCGGCGGATCGCGCGCCGCGGCCGACGGAACCGTCGCGGTTCCGCTCGCCTCTGTTTCCTCCGGCCACCACGGCAGAACGATGCGCTCGGGTCCGATCCATCGGCACACCTCGAGCCATTCGCTGCGCCAGCGCAGTCGCGACGGCGGCGCGTCGGTGGACGCCGGCGGATCGCCTGCACCGGTCGGGCGTTCCTCGCGGCGCTCGCCCGCGATCGGCACCGGCGCCACCTCGATCGGCTCGGGACTCGGCAGG
>JAGQOG010000082.1 GCA_020427695.1 Phycisphaerales bacterium | reverse complement strand
GACGCGCGTCCCCCGCGCAGCGAAGCGGAGCGCGTCCCTCCCGTTTCGGCGCCGGCGCTCCGATTGGGATTGCGCATGGTTCGTGGACTGGGGGAGGAGGATGGGCGCCGGATCGAGGAGGCGGTGCGGAACCACGGCCCGTTTGCGACCATTGATCGTCTTCACCGCGCGAGCGGCGTGCGGGCGGCCGTGCTCCGCCGTCTCGCCGCCGCGGACGCCTTCGGCTCGATGGGTCTCGACCGGCAGCAGGCCACCTGGGTCGTGGCCGGCCTGTCCGATGGGGGGATGGAACTGTTTGAAGCGGCGGCGGAAGCCGCCCCAGTCATTCTTCCCGCTGGCGCGGGAGGGGACGCGCGGCTGCGCCGCGCAGCGGAGCCGATCTCGTTGCCGGCGGTTCCGCCGCTTCGGGCGGTGGCGCTGGACTATGCGGCCGCCGGCGTTTCGCTGCGGGCGCATCCGATCTCGTTCATCCGCGACCAGTTGACGCGGCGCGGGGTGGCGGTCAACGAACGGTTGCGGGACGAGACGGCGGCGCCGAGCGGAACCCGCATCGCGGTGGCCGGACTGGTCCTGGTGCGACAGCGGCCCTCGACGGCCAAGGGCATCGTGTTCATGACGCTCGAGGACGAGACCGCGGTGGCCAACCTGATCGTTCGTCCAAAGGTGTTCCAGCGGTTTCGCCGCATCGCGCGACACGGCGTCGCCGTCCTCGCCCGAGGCACCATCGAGCGCCAAGGCCAGGTCGTGCACGTGGTCGTGCGGCGCCTCGAAGACCTCGGCCCCGAACTCGCCGACGTCCAGTCGCGCTCGCGCGACTTCCACTGATCCGACCATGGCACCGCCGTGTGCCACTGATAGGCCGTCTGTGCGGCCTGTCAGTGCCCCGACCGTCGAGACACACCGGCCTCAACACACGCGTTCAAGCGTCACCCAGGCTCCGAACCGAGCCCCCCGCCGCGCAGCGGCGCGTCCCACGCCAGCGCAGCGAAGCGCGTCCCTACTCAGTCCGGACAACCCCCCCAGGCCTCGAACAGCGCGTTCACGTCGCCGATGTTGACCACGTTGTCGCCGTTGATGTCGGCGGGCAGGTCGTCGCCCATCATGCCGAAGTCGGTCAGCACGATGCCGAGGTCGGCGCCGTCCACAATGCCGTCCCCGTTGAGATCGGCCGGACAGTTCTCCGGAGCGGACACGAACACCGATACGAATCCACCGGCCTCGCCGTCGGCGCCGCCACCGGCACTGACGAGGTCGACCGGACCCTCGAGGTCGGCGTTGCCCGACGCGATGGCGCTGGGCAGACCCAGCGTCTCCTGGGCATCCGTGATCAGGGTGAGGATCACCTGGCCGTTGATCGAGTCGTTGCGATAGATGTTCAGACGCGGCTGGTTGTCCTCGTCGAGCACCAGGAAGGCGACGTCGGGGTCCTTGCCCGGATCGCTGTCGAAGTCGCCGAGGGCGATCGCGGTCGGGAATCCCGCGGCGGGCAGTTCGACCGCCGGATGGAACGTGCCGCCGACATCGCCGACCAGCACGCTGATGGTCCCCGAGATCGTGTTCGCGCTGACGGAGTCGGGAAGCCCGTCGCCGTTGAGGTCGCCGGTCGCCACGGCCGACGCGCCCTGACCCACCTCGTAGGGAATGCGCGGGCCGAAGCCGGACTGCTTCTGGCTGGCGAGGTTGAGATAGACCGACACGCTCGGCTTCGGCTCCTCGCCCGCCAAGGTCGCGAAGCCCGTGTTCACCGCGATGATGTCGAGGTCCTTGTCGTTGTCGAGGTCGCCGGGATTGACGCCCGTCGGCCCTTCGCCCGCGCCCAGCGACTCCGCGACCTCGAAGGTCCCGCGGCCGTCGTTGATCAGCACGTCGATCGTGTTCTTCGTCTCGTTGGCGACCACGACGTCCACGACGCCGTCGCCATTGAAGTCGGCCACCGCGAGACCGCGCGGCCGGCCGCCGACGGCGATCACCTGTCCCGGCTGGAGACCGGCACCGTCGGCGCCGAGTTGGTTGAGGTAGACGCCCACCGTCCCGTCGCCGGAGTTGCTGACGATCACGTCGGGCCGTCCATCGCCGTTGACATCGCCCACGCCGACCGCCGTCGGCTCGACGCCGGTGGGGGCGGTGGCCGCGATCTTGAACGTGGGGGGACTGCCCGGCTCCGAGGCATCGTTGATCAGAATGGCCACCACGCCGTTGGGGCTTCCCGTCCCATCATTGAACGAGGTGGGCACCGTCACCACCGCGTCGGGCGAGGCATCGTTGTCGAACAGGCCGACCGCGAGCGCATTCGGTGCCGCGGGAAGCTCCGAGGGCACGGGCGGCTCGAGCACCACCTTGGCGGGAAGCTCGGAAATCCGCGCGAAGGAGACGTTGTTGCCCTTCCCGAACTCGACGCCCACCTCGACGTACCGGAATCCCGGCAACAGCGGCGCGACCGCGACCGCGAACGACCCGTCGATCGACGGGGCGCGGACGACTTCGTAGAACGTGCCGACCGCGGGCGTCTCGCCGGGAACGCCGACGAACAGGCCGCCGTCGAGCGACGCGAACTCGGCCACGTCGATCGACGGGCTGTCGGGTGTGCGCAACACGAGCTCGACCGTGCCGTCGCCGGTGGCGTCAAGCCCTCCCGCTGCCACGGTTCCGTTGTCAAGGTGCAGCAGACCAAGCTGGCGGAGGGTGACCGTGCCGCCCGCCGCCATCGAGGCGCCGTCGGTGATCGAGATCAAGGCCCCGCCAAACGCCTGGCCCCACGGCTCCGGCTCCCATCCGGCGATCACGTCGCCGGACGCATCGAGGTTCGAACCCTGGTCGGCGAGCTGAAGCAGGGCCATCGCCCCGATCGTGCCGCCGATGGTGGCGTCGGTCGTGGCCAGCGTGCCGCCGGAGGAGACCTCCGCCGTGCCGGCGCTCCCGCCCACCGCCACGGTGAGTCCCGGTGCGGTGGCCGTTCCCGTCTCGCTCACCGAGGCGACGCCCGTGCCGGTGATGGCGAGGCTGCCTCCCTCGACCGTCAGCGCGCTCGACTTCAAGAACCCGTTGTCCACGGCGCCGGTGGCGCCGGACCACAGGCGGATCTCGCCGCCAACCTCGAACTGGCCCAGGTCGGTCACCACCAGGTCCGCCGTACCGCCCGCTTCGTCCGCGTTCCCGCCGAGCCACGCGTTGCCATCCACCTGCAATGCGGAACCGATTCCATCGACCTCGAGCATGGCGTCGGAGCCGTTCAGGAGCGCCGCCGCCAGATCGCCAGCGGACACGACCACGGCGCCGTCAACCGCGCTCAGGATGCCGATGCCCGCATCGCCGATCCGCAGGTCGCCGAGGGTGATCCACAGGGACAGGTCGCCGACGCAGTTCACGGCTCCGCTGCTCCCGGAGAACACGCCGACCGACGTCGGGCCGGCCAGAACCTGGCCCGCCGAGTCGACCTCGCCGTCACCGAATTCGCCGATGTCGAATCCGCCCAGGCTCGAGAGAAGCGTGTCCGCATCGATCTGCAGGTTGCCCAAGGCGCCCGCGGCGGTCGCCACGCCCGTGGAGTCCGCCTGCACGGTGCCGTTTCCAAGCGTGACGAACGCCAACTCGTCGCCGTCGGTTCCAACCGTGAACGACCGGTCGATTCCCGAAGTGTCGGGGGCCAGCAGGCGCAAGAGGCCGCCCGCCAGATCGAAGGTGACGAACAGGCGGTCGCCGCCCGCCGCCTGGAGGCGATCCAAGGTGACCAGTCCGCCGGGCAACGCGATGTTCCCGCCGATCTCCTGGAAGATGGCGGAGTCGCCGATCCCCGGCACGCCAGCCGGCGACCAGTTGAACGGATCGTCGAAGGACACGCCATCGCCCGGTGGCCGGCCCGTGCTGCCGATCCATTCGGAATCGGTGGCCATGGCCGTCGCGGTCAGGCCCAGTCCGATTGCGGCGCAGAACCGCCACGTCCCCCAAAGTCGATCGACCGTCATGGGCTCCTCCTCGCGTTCGGCGCGCCGCAAGCACTGCGGTGGCCGGATGCTGGAGCCATCATAACTCAAGATCTCGGGCATCCAAGGCTACAATCGCGAATGCGAGGCGAGGGGCAGCCCTCCGTGTAACGGTTTCGGGCGCTGGATCGTCCGTTAATGATGGGAGGTGCGCCGTGAACACCCCGAACGAACAGGACCCAGAGTCCCAGACCCCAAGGCCCACCCGGCCCCCGACGCCCGAGGACCCGACGGTCGAGGTGCCGTCGTCGCCCGGAAGCCAATTCGCGGTTCCCCGGTCGGACACTGCAGCCCCGCCGCGCAACGATCCCAAGTCGATCGGGCCGTACCGCGTCATCCGACGGCTCGGACACGGCGGCATGGGCGTGGTGTACCTGGCGCAGCGCGAGGACGGTCCGATCCGCCGTCCGGTGGCGGTCAAGGTGATGCGGGCGGGACTCGAGGCCACGGAGGTCGCGCAGCGATTCGAGCGCGAGCGGCAGGTGCTCGCGGCGCTCGATCATCCCAACATCGCCCGGCTCCTCGACGCGGGATCGACCGCCGACGGGCAGCCGTACTTCGTCATGGAGTTCGTCGAGGGACAGTCCCTCGACCAGTACTGCGACGAGCGCCGGCTCACGGTGTCGGAGCGCCTCAAGATCTTCCGGCAGGTGTGCGCGGCCGTGCACCACGCCCATCAGAACCTCGTGGTGCACCGCGACATCAAGCCGCGAAACATCCTCGTCACCACCGACGGCACGCCGAAGCTTCTCGATTTCGGCATCGCCAAGCTCCTCAACGTCAGCATGGCTCCGGCGATGGACCTGCACACCGAAACGGGTGTGCGTCTCATGACGCCGGAGTACGCCTCGCCCGAGCAGGTCCGCGGACAGTCCGTGACCACGGCCGCGGACGTCTACTCGCTGGGCGTCGTCCTCTTCGAGCTCTTGACGGGACATCGGCCGTTCCGGCTGAAGACCCGCCTGATGCAAGAGGTCGAACGGGTGATCTGCGAGGAGAACCCCGAGCGCCCCAGCACCATGATCACCCGGGTCGAGCGACTCGG
>JAGQOG010000081.1 GCA_020427695.1 Phycisphaerales bacterium | reverse complement strand
TTCATGTCCGGGCTGAAGATCGTGCGGGGCAGAATCGAGATCACCTGCGCGTCGGAGGTCTCCATGCCGTCGCTGTCGATGCCGGTCACCGTCACCGTGTGCAGGCCGACGGAGAGATCGCTGTAGGGCAGCTCAACGCCAGTGCCAAGGACGCCGTCGAGGCTGGAGGTCCAGAGGATCTGCTCGTCGTTCAGCATGAGGTCCTCCATGTCCCACGCCGCGGCGTGCAGGATGACGCAGGCATGCTGCGGGAAGGCGTCGCCACCGTTGGGCGCGACGAGGTAGACAAACGGCGGATTGCCGTCGCCCAAGCCCATGGCCACGACTTCCTCGGCCTCGCCGTTGTTGAAGCCGTCGCTCGTGCGAACACGGAACCGCGCCGGACCGCCCTTGCTCGAGGGCACCTGGTTCGACTCGAACTGGAACGACGTCTCGGTCAGGTTCACGGCGACCGGAAGCCACGATCCGCCGTTGTCGGGGCTGTACAGGAGGTTGTACGTCAGCGGGTCGCCGTCCGCGTCGACACCCTCCCACGACACGTGGATGGTGCCGGTGAGCTTCGCCTGACCGGGCCCGCCCTTGGCGTCGGGCTGCGGCCCGTTGCCGGCCGTCTCGACGACCAGGTTCTCGACACTCGGAACGCCGGCGGAGGCCAGGCGCTCGCCGAGCACGGCGCCCGTCGCGACATCGACCATCCGCACTCCGGCGACCGCCGACCGACCGACCGACATCGGCGCGAACACGTAGAACGGCGATGACGGAAGCATCTCCTCGCCGTTGCAGCTCTCCGGGCTGGTATTGGTGCGGGCTCCGATCGTCGCCAGCACGTCGCCCGCCGGTCCGAGCAGTTCGAATCGCACGTCGCCGTTCGGATCATCCGCGGTCGGCGTCTCGAGCGGCACCTGGAAGACCGGGCTGAGCGCAACCTGCCGCGTGGCGTGGTCGATCTCGCCGCAGATGCGCAGGACCGTGCCCGGGGCGTCGTTTCCATTGCCGCCGGCGCCGCCAGCATCGTCGTTGTCCGACGCGCACGCGGCGGCGGCGTTGATCAGGAACTTGTTGTACGTCGTGGCGGCGACCCACGCTGCCGTCGTGAGCTGACCGGCCCACATCACGTCCTTCTTCGAGGTCGGCATCACCTGGGCGATGCTCTGGCTGTTCCACAGGTGATGCTCCACATCGATGCCCACCGTGTTGATCAGGGTGTTGTTGTGGCTCTGCCCGATCAGGTGACCGGTCTCGTGGGCGAAGGTCCGCTGGTAGCGGGTGGCCTCGGTGTTCCCGAAGGCGGCATCGCCCGGGATGCCGATCGCCTGCCCGTTTCCGCTGTAGGGATTGCCGGGCAGCCAGCCGTAGATGAAGTCGGGCTTGTCGTAGCCCGCGGCCGGGATCTGGTTGATCCGGATGTCCTTCAGCGTGTTCAGGAGGGAGTTGTTGGAGTTGTTGATGTTCTGCGTCCAGAGCAGCGGCGGAAGCGGCGAGACGTGGTAGTTCCACTCGCCCGCCGAGTAGATCCCGCGAAGGAAGTTGTCGCCCATGCCGGGTGCCATCATCCAGGCCGGCGGCACGCCGCCGCCCGGGGTGTAGTTCACGGGCACGTACGCCAGCTCGACCACGTCGCGGCACTTGAAGGCCTGGTTCAGCAGGGAGCCGCCATTGTTCGCAAAGTCCGACTCGACCACCAGGTGTCCGGGATTCAACTCGACCACGAAGTCCACGTCGTCGCTGATCGGCGGGAGGACCTCGAAGTTGAGCGTCGCGTCGAGCTCCGTCATCGACGGCGCGAGCGGGGCCGTGATCGGTCCGTTGTTGGAGTAGAACGGCGAGCCGGGAATCTCGACGCCGTCCGCGTAGATGTGCAGGAGCCCGTCCACGTTCGCCACGCCCGACGGGGAGTCGGCGACACCGACCTTCACTCGAACGAAGGTGCTCTTGTTGCCGACCAGCGTGGTCGTGGTGAGCTTGATGGCCTGATTGACTTCGACGGACGACACGGTCAGATCGACGCCGAGCGACGTACAGGTCGCCGCCAGCGCCGCCGCCAGTGCCATCCCCGTCCGCGTGCCGATTCCACTCTGCAATTGCATGACCAGGGGATCTCCGAATTCGGGAAGCAAGGGGTGCCCGGGCCGAGGCCGCGGGCGTGTTCGAGGTTTGACCGTCACCGATCCGTTCGGTTCCGAGTCGAATCCTCGCTTGGGAGGCCATCCCGGCCGGGGGCGGCCGGATCACCGCTCCTTGGCGTGGGACCGCCGTTTCCAAGGCTACGGCCAGCCGGGCCCCGTCGCAACGGTCGGCGGCCAAATGCCGGCCAAACGGGATATCACCCACCCGCCCACGAGTCCCACCTGCGGCTCGGGTGGTGCGGCTGGTGGCGGGAGAAGGGCCGATCGAGTCACGCCCCGGTCAAGTCGGGTCTCGCCACGGCCGATAGCCGCAACGTCGTTCGCCGTCCCGCATGGGGCGGGCGTCCAGGCGGCGCCAAGGGGCGCCTGCTCGTCCACGTGCGATAGAGGGAACCGCCATGACCGCCAGCACCGCCCAAGACCAGACCAACGTCGCGACCGCCGTTGTCAAGAACATCAGTCACATCGCGACCCTGCCCGAGATCACGCTCAAGATCATCGAGCTGGTGGAGGATCCGTCCAGCACGGCCCAGGACCTGCACAACATCATCGCGAACGACCCGGCGCTGTGCAGCCGCATCCTCAAGGTGGTGAACTCGGCCTTCTACGGCCTTCCCCGGCAGATCGGATCGATCAATCGAGCCATCGTTCTGCTCGGCCTCAACGCGGTCAAGAACATCGCCATCGCGGCGAGCCTGGCGAAGCTGTTTCGCGGTGGCGAGCTCTGCTCGAAGTTCTCGGCCCGCGACCTCTGGATCCACTCGATCGCGACCGGAACCGCGGGGAAGCTGATCGCCGACGAACTCAAGCTCGGATTGCCCGACGAGGCCTTCCTCGCGGGCCTGATCCACGACATCGGCATCATGGTGGAGATGCAGGCAGAGCGGCTGAAGCTCGTCGAGGTCTTCGAGACGCTGGAACTGGACGGCGACGGCACTCCGAAGCAGGACATGCGCGAGCTCGAGACGAAGGTCTTCGGCACCAACCACGAGGTGTTCGGCGCCGCGCTCTGCGAGACGTGGAAGTTCCCGCGCTCGTTCTCGTACGTCGCCGGTCATCACCACGACCCGCAGAGCCTGCCCGACAACAGCCGCACCCTGGCCTGGGTGGTGCACGTGGCCGATCGGATCTCCGGCACGCTCAAGCTCGGCTTCCGCTGCGACCTTCGCGACACGAGCCCCAATCCCGCGGCGCTGGATGCGCTGAAGCTCTCGTTGGCCAGTGTGGAGGGCATCAAGAGCATGCTCCCCAAGGCGATCGAGGAGGTCGAGGCGACGTTCGGAACCTGATCGGGCACGATCGTCCTCCCCCGTCGGACCGGGCGTAGCATCGGGGGATGGACGAGCCGATCATCGTGGACTTCAGCCGGCCAATGCCCGTGTTTCCTCTGCCGGGCGTCGTGGTGCTGCCCCACGCCGTGCGACCGCTGCACATCTTCGAACCCCGCTACCGCCAGATGATCGCAAACGGCCTCGAAGAGGCGGAAGCGCACGGGCCCGGCCAGGGCGGCCAGTTGGCCATGGCGTGTCTCGCACCGCGCTGCGGCGAGTCGCCGGTGTGCCTGCGACCGGTCGTCTGCATCGGACGGATCGTCGAGCACGAGCCGCTTCCCGACGGTCGATCGAACATCCGCATCCAGGGCCTGTGTCGCGCCCGCATCACGGGTGTGCACGAACCCGAGGGCAAGCGCCTCTACCACATGGTGGACCTGACCCCGGTGGAGCCTGCGGCGCAGTCGCTCCCGGATCTTCCCGGCTTCCGCGACCGCCTTCGCCGACTGCTGGGCGGCGAGCGCCTGTCGCGCATGCAGTCGGTGCAAGGTCTGATCTACTGGCTGGACCAGGACGAGGTGCCGGTTCATGCGCTGGTCGAACTGGTGGCCCACGAGCTGATCAACGACGACGACCAGCGCTACGCCGTCCTGGCGGAGGCCGATCCGCGCTGCCGCGCCCGGATCGTGCATCGCGAGCTGTTGAGCCTCGACCGCCTGATCGCGGCCACCGATCGCCAGAGTTGGCGCGACTGGCCCAAGGGGCTCAGCTGGAACTGACTTTCCCCGCGACGGCTCGACCGGCGGGGATCGCCTCGGCGATCAGCCCGCGGCCATGCGCCTCAGCACCGTGTGCAGGATTCCGCCGTTGCGGTAGTACTCGACCTCGACGGGGGTGTCGATTCTCGCCACCGTGTTGAAGGTCGTGATTGTGCCGTCCTTCCGGCGCACCTGCACCGCGACCTCCTGCCGCGGCTTGAGGTCGGCGGGAACCTCGATGTCGAAGACCTCGGTTCCGTCGAGGCCCAGTGTCGCCGGCGTCTCTCCGGCACGGAAGGTCAGGGGAAGGACGCCCATGCCGACGAGGTTGCTGCGGTGGATCCGCTCGAAGCTCTCCGCGATCACCGCCCGCACGCCGAGCAGGAACGTTCCCTTGGCGGCCCAGTCGCGCGAGCTGCCCATGCCGTAGTCCTTGCCGGCCAGGACGACGAGCGGAACGCCGGCGGCCTTGTAGTTGACGCTCGCGTCGTAGATCGGCTTCACCTTCCCGTCCGTGAAGTCCGTGGTCAGGCCGCCCTCCGTGCCGGGCGCGACCTGGTTGCGGATGCGGATGTTGGCGAACGTGCCGCGGGTCATGACGCGGTCGTTCCCGCGGCGCGATCCGTAGCTGTTGAACATGCTGACGGGAACGCCATGCTCCAGGAGGTAGGCTCCGGCCGGCGAATCCTTCTTGATGCTGCCCGCGGGGCTGATGTGATCGGTGGTCACCGAGTCGCCCACCTTGACCAGGCAACGGGCCCCGCGGATCGCGCCGATCGGCGGCGGCTCCGGCGTCATGCCGACGAAGAAGGGCGGCTCCTGAATGTACGTGCTTTCGTCGACCCACGAGTAGAGCTGTCCCGTCGACGTCTTGATCGCCTTCCACTCGTCGGCGCCTTCGAACACGTGGGCGTACTCGGTGCGGAACTGGTCCTGGGTGACGTTGGCGCGAACCGCCGCGTCGATGTCCGACTGCGTGGGCCAGATGTCTCGAAGGAACACCGGTGTGCCCGCGTCGTCGTGGCCGACGGGATCGTGCTCGAAGTCGATGTCCACCGTGCCGGCGATCGCGTACGCGACCACCAGCGGCGGCGAAGCGAGATAGTTGGCCTTCACATCCGCGTGGATGCGTCCCTCGAAGTTCCGGTTGCCGCTGAGCACGCCGGCAACGACGAGGTCGTTCTCGTTGATCGCCTGGCTGATCGGCGCCGGCAGCGGACCGGAATTGCCGATGCAGGTGGTGCACCCGTAGCCGACCACGAAAAAGCCGAGCTTCTCGAGGTCGTCCATGAGACCCGCCTGCTTGAGGTAGTCGGTCACCACCTTGGAGCCCGGCGCCAGGGAGGTCTTGACCCAGGGCTTGCGGGAGAGCCCGCGGGCCACGGCGTTGCGGGCGAGGAGGCCCGCCCCGAGCATGACGCTGGGATTGCTGGTGTTCGTGCAGCTCGTGATCGCGGCAATGACCACGTCGCCGTGCCGCAGCATGAACTCCTCGCCGTCGAGCATGACCGGGGCGCCGTCGCCTTGGGACTCGAGCACCGCGGTCGCGGCGGCGGCGGGCCGAGCCGCGCCCTTCGTCGCGGCGGGCAGCGGCTTCTTGTAGAAGCCCGACAGCTCCTTTCGCCACGTCGGCTTCATGGCGCTGAGCGCGACCAGGTCCTGCGGGCGACGGGGGCCGGCCAGCGCCGGCTCCACCGAGGCGAGGTCCAGTTCGAGCACCGTGGCGTAGCGAACGTCGCGCCGATCGTCCCGCCAGAGTCCCTGGAGCCGGCAATACGCCTCCACCGTCTCGACCAGCGCCGGCGAGCGGTCGGTGAGCCGGAGGTAGGCGAGCGTCTGCTCGTCCACCGGGAAGAAGCCGCAGGTGGCCCCGTACTCCGGCGCCATGTTGCTGATGGTCGCGCGGTTGGCGACCGTCATGTCCGCCAGGCCCGGTCCGAAGAACTCGACGAACTTCTCGACCACACCGAAGGCACGCAACATCTCCGTGACCCGCAGGACCAGGTCCGTTGCCGTGGCGCCCTCGCGGAGCCGACCGACGAGCCGGAGGCCGACGACCTCGGGAATGTTCATGAAGATCGGCTGCCCGAGCATGACGGCCTCCGCCTCGATGCCGCCGACGCCCCAGCCGAGCACGCCGAGCCCGTTGATCATCGTGGTGTGGCTGTCGGTGCCGACAAGGCTGTCCGGGTACAGCACACCGTCGCGATCCCAGACGACCTTGGCGAGGTGCTCGAGGTTCACCTGGTGGACGATGCCCGTCGCGGGCGGAACGACGCTGAAGTTGTCGAGTGCCGACTGTCCCCACTTCAGGAACTCGTAGCGCTCGCGGTTGCGCTCGAACTCCTTCTGGCTGTTGATGGTGAGGGCGACACCCGAGTTGAAGGCGTCCACCTGCACCGAGTGGTCGATGACCAGGTCGCAGGGGACGAGCGGATTCACCTTGTCCGGATCGCCGCCCATGCGCACCATGGCCGCCCGCATGGCGGCGAGGTCCACAACGCACGGAACGCCGGTGAAGTCCTGGAGGACCACGCGGCCGGGCATGAACGGAATCTCCTCGCCACCCTTCGCCTTCGCGTCGGCGTTGCCGTACGCGCACAGCGCCTTGACGTGATCGACCGTGTAGACACCGCCATCGAGGTTCCGCAGGCACGACTCCAGCAGCACCTTGATGGTGTACGGCAGCCTGGCGATGTCACCATGCGCTTGCAGCGCATCCAGCCGATAGACCGTCCTCGAGCCGAGCGGGGTCTCGATGGTGGAGCGGGCGGCGGCAAGCAGATCGGCGTGGTTCGGCATCGTCTGGTCCAGGAAATGGTGGTCTGTTGGTGCGAAAAGCCATGCGAAAACCCAAGTGTATGCCTCCTTGCCGCATTCCGTTCGGGACGGCGCGGAGCGAGGCAAGAGGCTCGCTTCGGCCGCGTTTGACCTGCCGCAAGGAACGGAACGACAGCGCCGAACGACGGCTCGGAAGGGCGAGCGGGACTGGCCACCCGCCCGCCGAACATTCGGGTCGGGGTCCGGGGCAAGATCCGGGAATTGTGCGTCCGTTGCCCGGGTCGGTTGCGAATATGCATGCCCACCCGCACCGCCGTGGCCGCCTCCACTGCGGCCGCCGCGAACAGGGTTGGGACCCTTGCCTCGCCCCGCACGGCGGGCATGTCAAGGGTGTGTCAGGACCAGAACAACACGTCTCTCCTTCCGACCGGGTCGGCCGCGTGCCGGCTCCGGTCGTTTCTTTGCGCAGGTGCCACCGATTCTGCGCAGGTGCCACCGATTCTGCGCAGGTGCCACCGATTCTGCGCAGGTGCCACCGATTCTGCGCAGGTGCCACCGATTCGCCGTCTGTGCGGCGAGTCGGTGCCGAAAGGCGAGTCGGTGCCCAAGGGCGAGTCGGTGCCGAAACGCGAGTCGGTGCCTGGGAACACGTGAGCCGTATCGCTGGAGCAACAGACCGCGACCGCGGCCGCTCCCCAGCGCCAGCCGGCTTCGCCGGCGTCTCAGATCGAAAAGCTCGCCGGCGGCATGTCGGGGTTGTTGCGCAGCGTGAGGTCGAAGCGTGGTGCCCGGACCACGTGGCCCGGCGGAACGGAGCTCGTGAGGAAGACGCCGCCGTTGATCTGGGAGCCGGCGCCGATCACCGTGGTGCCGCCGAGGATCGTGGCGCTGGCATAGACCGTGACGTGATCCTCGAGCGTGGGGTGTCGCTTCGCGCCGCGCTTCATGCGGCCCTGCTCGTCCTTCTCGAAGAAGGCGGCACCGAGCGTGACGCCCTGGTAGATGCGGCAGTGATCGCCGATGTTCGTGGTCTCTCCGATCACCACTCCCGTCCCGTGGTCGATGAAGAAGCTCTTTCCGATCGTGGCGCCGGGATGGATGTCGATGCCCGTGCGGGCATGAGCCAGTTCGGACATCATGCGCGGCAGCAGCGGCACCTCGAGGCGGTACAGCTCGTGCGCGATCCGATGCACCGTCATGGCCCGGATGCCGGGATAGCAGAAGATGATCTCGTCGGTGTGGCGCGCCGCCGGGTCGCCGTCGAACGCCGCCTGCACATCGAGACTCAACAGGCGCCGGATGCCCGGCAGCCGGCTCAGGAAGGAGCCGAGGACCTGGCTGGCGCGACGGTCGCTTGCCTCGCAGAGCTGCGCGAAGCGGTCGTCGTCGGCGTTGGGCTCGCGTTCGTATCGCAGCGCCGCCGACAACTGGTCGAAGAGCCGGGGCACCAGCTCGCGCATCACCTCGGCCACGTGGTCCTCGAGTCCGGCGGCCGCAACCTCGCGGGAGCCGAAGAACCCCGGGAACATCAGCCAGTCGAGGCGCTCCAGCACCGCGGCGATCTCGGCGCGGTCGGGCAGAAACCGGGCCCGCGCGCGATAGGTCCGCGGGTCGCCCTTGATCGATGCCGCCAGCCGTTCGATGTGGTCGTGCAGCGCGTGTTCGTCAACGGGCAGGTCCCGGGACGGCCCGGTCGCTTCACGGCGTGGCGCAGTCATCGACGTATCGTATCGCACCCTCCGCGCAACGGCCTCACGGCGCCATGGGCGGTTCGAACGACGCCACCACCTGCGATCCGTACACCGGGTAGTCGATGCGGCACCTCCAGCCTGCAAACCGATCGCCATCCCAGTCGAGCCGTCGGAACACCTCCTCGATCAGGTCGGGCGATCGCGGCACCTCCGTGCACCGGAAGCGCGCTGCGCCGCGGCCCAGCGGCTCGATGCGCTCGAGCATATCGAGTCGATCCGCGTCGCGCGAGCGGTCGTTGACGCTGGCGACGCCCTCCAGGACCGTGTCGTAGATCGTCAGGTCCGGTGCCGAACCCGGGAAGACGTCCTCGTGCACCAGAATGTCGAAGACGAGCGTCCGCGCCGGGATCGAGACCTCCGCGAAGACATACGTGCGGCGATCGGCATGCACACGGTAGCGATCGATCTCGTCGCGGTTGACCTCGGCGAAGACCAGGTCGACGCCGGACCGCGGGCCGAACCCGTGGTCGGCGAGCATGTAGTGCACGACCTCGCCCATGCGCTGTGCTCGCACCACCGGCGGAGGGGTGGAGCAGTAGTCGTCCAGCCGCAGACCCGCGATGCCTTCGTGCACATCCACCGGCTCGCCACCGATCGATGACGGATGGCGCGGCGGATCGGCGGCGGCGATGCGCCGCGAGGTGAACTTGACCGGCACGCTCGGTCGCAGACGTCGCAACCCGATCGAGCCGAAGACCCACACCAGGTCGAGGCGTCGCGCCTGCGTGCCCGGCGCGAGGATGCTGCAGGCGTAGTTCGTGTCGCAGGCGACCCCCTTGAGTTCGCTCATCGCCTTGAACGCCGCCTGCTTCCGACGCAGCTCGAACTCGGAGCGCGCCTCGGGCAGCCAGCCGCTGATCAGGGCGTCGAGACTGCTCCGATCGCCGACGGTTTCGCGAATCAGGCGCTCGAAGGCGTCCACCGCCTCGCCCGCCTCCTCGACCACGCCGGTGGCGACACCGGCCGCGGTGGCGGATCGAAGCAGGCGCCGCAGCGGTTCCGGGCCCGGGACCTGGTGGGCGATGGCGATCGGCTCGCGTTGACGGAGTGCCTTGAGCAGCCGGCTCGCCAGCACCTTGTCCACCCCGAGGGATGCCGCCAAGGCGATCGGGCCGCGGCGACGCGTCGGCACGAGCTCAACCACCCGGGTCAGGGATCGCCCGAGCTGCTCCCCCACTTCCGCCACCTGGGTCTCGAAGCCGATCCCGGGCAGGGGATCGGCAATCGACTGGAGTGCGTGTTCGGGGGAGGGGTTCACGGGGTCACCGGTCTCGGGAGGGCGTTGGCGAGGCTCGTCTTCCAGCGATACGCACCACGAAGAGGGGCCATCGGGTGCGAAGCGTATCGACAAGGATGCGCTCATGGGGGTCCAAAGTCCAGAAACTCACAAGAAAAGTTTCCCTGAAACTTGCCTTCACACTCGAACGCTGTATTCTTGGACGAACCCCATCCTCGATGCGGGCGGATCATCGTCTCCCTCCCTAGGCCCTGCACGGCTTGCAAGGCTCCCCCTCCACTCTGCCACCCGACCTCCAGTTCGAGGCGGTGGCACCCCCACCCACCCAGGTGACGAAAGGAATTCCCTCCATGACCCTCTCCTCTCGACTTCTCCTCGCCCAAGGCGCTGCGCTCGGCCTCCTGACCGCGGCCGCCGTGGCAACCACCACGACCGCCGACTTCGAGGGCGGTGCGGCCGGCAACGTCGGCGGCTGGACCTACGGGCTCGGGCCGACCTACCCGACCGACAACGGCATCTCGGGTCAGTACATGCTGACCTCGAACCTGGACACCTTTGCTCCGATGCTGCGCACCACCGGGGGCTCGGCCTTCACCGGCGACTATCGCGCCGCAGGCGTGACCACGGTGAGCCTCGATCTCGCGACGTTCGACGTCGACTTCAGTGCCGGCGGCCGGCCGCTGACGATCATGCTCATCAACACCCACGGCACCCAGACGTCGCTCGACGATACCGTCGCGTACTTCATGGGCCCGAACATCCCGGTTCCGGGCGAGGGCTGGAAGTCGTACACGTTCGACATTCCCTCGAGCTCAGAGACGCTTCCCGACGGCTGGCTGATGCTCGACTCCAACGGCGACGGCACGCCGGACGGCGATTGGAACGACGCCATCACCAACGTCACGAAGCTCCAGTTCTTCTACGGCGATCCCACGTTCTTCTTCATCTTCCAGCAGTGGGACCTCGGCGTCGACAACATCTCGATCACCGTCGCCGACGATCCCGGCATTCCCGGCGACCTGGACGGCAACGGGATCGTGGATGGCGCCGACCTCGGCCTCCTGCTCGCCGCGTGGGGCGGCGACGGCCCGGCGGACCTCGACGGGAACGGTGTCGTGGACGGCGCCGATCTCGGCGTGCTGCTCGGCAACTGGAGCTGATTCGATCGATCCTCGAACCAGCCGGCGGGGCCCCAAACGGGGCCCC
>JAGQOG010000080.1 GCA_020427695.1 Phycisphaerales bacterium | reverse complement strand
CTCGAGCGGCCGGTGCACTGGGCGGCGCTCGGCTACTCGGTTCCGCCCGGCGGCGCACCGGCGCACCTCGCGGTGACCTGGTGGGGGGACATGCCGCTCGGCCCGCATCTCAAGGAGCTGCTGCGCCTCGGCCGGGTCGAGGCGACGGTGACCTTCGGCGCGAGCCCCGTCGTCGCGACCGACCGCAAGGAGCTCGCCGACCGACTCCACCGGGAGGTCTCGGCCGCGTTCCGTCCGCTCGTCGCGACCGACGAGGTCGAACGGCTCCTCGCCCTCAAGGCGACCGATCCGGCGGCCCTCCCGTACGTGCTGCGCGGCACGCACCAGGGAGAGCTCTGAAGCCGGCGCGCTACATCGGGCTCCAGACGCTCCAGTCGCTTAGCCGACCGATCTCGAAGTCGCTGCGGAAGAGCAGCGGCTTGCCGCGGTGGAATCCGATGTCGGCGTCGCCCGAGTCGGGGACGTGGTCGGTCCGGGTCGTGAAGCGATCGAGGCAGAGGTCGCCGGGCCCGGCGGGGCAGACGGTCGAGGCGGCGGCCGTGTGCCAGTTGACGCAGCCGCTGGTCGAGGCCTGTCCGGCCGCCACCTGGCTCAGGTAGAAGCCCCCTTCGGGGCCAGAGGCGAAGAGCGGGTTCGAGTTCATGTTGAGCGATCCGGGGTACGTGCCCGAGGCCTGCTTGACGTCGCTCAGCGAGACGTTCGGGATGCCCGTGCCGGCGAACGCTTCCGGGCTGTTGGCGTCCCAGAGGATGCTGGCGGCGATGTCCGCGTTCCAGCCGTTGAGGAAGAAGGTGTGCCCGTAGGTGTCGCCGGGAGGGGGAGGGGAGGAGGCCCAGTTGCCGGAGAACGTGGCGAATGCGACGCTGCAGTCCGGTCCGTCGATCATCGCCGCGCCGCCCTGGTTGGTGGTGGCGCCGAAAACGTCGGCGGAGTTGTCCTGGAAGAGCGCGTTGACCAGCGTGACGGCGCCGTCCATCGCGATGCCGCCGCCGCGGCGGGCGCGGTTCCCGATGAACAGGTTGTCGTGGAGCTGCGACGAGGCGACGTAGGCGCCGCCGCCATTGGCCGGGACGCCGGTCGAATCCTGCCCCGCCTGATTGGTCGAGAAGGTCGAGCCGACGATGACCGCGTTGCGCGCCCAGACTCCGCCGCCTCCCGCCCACGCGGTGTTGTAGAAGAAGGTCGACCCCTCGATGCGCACCGGAGCGTAGCTGTTGGTCGAGTACGTGTAGAGACCGCCGCCCTTGCTCTCGCTCAGGCAGAATCGGACGAGGCAGTTGCGGATCGTCGGTGAAGCGTAGTTGACGTAGATCCCCGCCCCGTTGTTCGCTCCCGTGGCGCGGCAGTTCTGGATGGTGAAGCCCTCGATGACGGTGTCCTGCCCTTCGCCGTCGATCACCAGGAATCCGCGGCCGAGCAGAGAGCAGTCGATCGTGGTCGCCGACGGACCGTGCGCCGAGCGGACGGTGATCGCCTTGCCCCAGATGCGGAGGTCTCGATTGTTCGTTCCGGTGAAGGTGCCGTCGCCGACGATGACCGTGTCACCGCTCGAGGCCGCGTTGATCGCGGACTGGATGTTCGAGTAGTCGCCGGGGACGTGGAAGACCGTCTGTGCCCCGGCCGCGACGACCCCCCAGATCGGACCGAGGATGAGGAACCGCCATGCGGCCTTCCGGAGAGGATGCGTCATCGTTCCCTCCTTGCCAGTTGTCAAGTGAATGGATGAACGGTGCCCTTCCATCGCTACCAGCGCGCGCCGTTGCCGGCGCGCCCCGTAGGGGTTGGATCGGGTCGCATGGCGGGGTGTTGGAACGACGGCGATTTCGCTAGGATTCTGAAAGGTTGCGCTTTCGAAACGTCACCCACCTGAGCTTCGACTGCTACGGCACGCTCGTCGACTGGGAGCGCGGCATCCTCGACGCCTTCGCCGCGGCGTCACGCCTGCGTGCCGAGCCGAGCGAGGCGGGAAGCGTGCTCGAGGCCTACGCCGAGCTCGAGGCGGCAGCGGAAGCGGGGGCGTACCGCCCGTACCGCGAGGTGCTGGGCGAGGTGCTCGCGGGATTGGGCGACCGGTTCGGGTTCGAGCCGAGCGAGGCGGAGCGCGCGGCCTTCGCCGACTCGGTCGGCGACTGGCGGCCATTCCCGGACACGGTCGCGGCGCTCCGCCGACTCCGGTCGCGCTTCCGCCTGGTGATCCTCTCGAACGTCGACGACGATCTCTTCGCGCGCACGGCGGAGCGGCTCGAGGTCCCGTTCGACGAGGTGATCACCGCCCAGCAGCTCGGTAGCTACAAGCCGGCGCTGCGCAACTTCGAGGCGATGTTCGAGCGCCTCGGAATCGAGCGGACGGCGCTCGTGCACGTGGCGCAGAGCCTCTTCCACGACCACGCTCCGGCGAAGCGCCTCGGCCTCGCCAGCGTCTGGAT
>JAGQOG010000079.1 GCA_020427695.1 Phycisphaerales bacterium | reverse complement strand
GTGTGCTCGGGCATGGTGCGCTCCCTGACCGTGGGTGTTCACTCTACGCGGACCGGTGGCCCATGGTCTCGCGGGTCCCACCCGTATGATCCGAGGCATGACGGAGGTCCTCTGGCTGGCGATCGGGCTTGTGGCGGGCGCTGCCGTGGGTGCGCTCGCCGTCGGATGGTGGGCCAGCGGTCGCGCCCGGACCCGGGCCGAGCGCGTGGCCGCGATGGAAGCCGAGGCCCGCGGGGCCCAGGCGTCCGCGGAGCAAGGCCGACGCGAGCTGGACGAGACCCGACGCTCGATCGCCGAGTCGCGCGAGGCGCTGGCCAAGCTCCAGGTCGAAGCCAGCGCGGCCAGCACCCGCGCGGCACGCATCGAACCGCTCGAGCGCGAACTTGCCGACGAGCGGCGGTCGCGCGCCGAGGCGGAGCGGGCGCTGGCCACCCGCGTCGAGCAGCAGAAGGCGCTCGAGGAGCGCCTCCAAGAGAAGCACCGGACGATCGAGGAGGCGCAGGTCCGGCTGACGGAGACGTTCAAGGTTCTCAGCGCCGAAGCACTGGGTACGAACAACCAGCGCTTCCTGGAGTTGGCGGAGCAGCGTCTCGGCAAGGTGCTGGCGGGAAGCCAGGGCGATCTCGAGAAGCGGCAACAGGCGATCGAGGCGATCGTGAAGCCGCTGCGCGAAGCGCTCGAGCGCCAAGGGAAGGTCGTGACGGAGATGGAGCAGCGCCGCGAGGGCGCGTACAAGGAGATCGAGACGCTGGTCAAGGGCGCCGTCGAGCAGAACCGTCTGCTCCAGCAGGAGACGGGACGGCTGGTCTCGGCGCTGCGGCGCCCCGAGCAGCGCGGGCGCTGGGGCGAGATGCAGCTCCGCAACGCCGTCGAGCTGGCGGGCATGGCACCGCACTGCGACTTCCGGGAGCAGGTCTCGACCGAGGGCGAGGATGGCCGCCTGCGCCCCGACATGGTCGTGAGCCTTCCCGGCGGCGGCTCGATCGTGGTGGACGCGAAGGTCGCGGTGGACGCCTACCTCGACGCGATACAGCCCGACGCCGACCGCGATGCGTGCATGCGGCGCCACGCCCAGCAGGTGCAGGCTCACGTGTCCCGCCTGGCCCAGAAGCGGTATTGGGACCAGTTCGACCGCTCGCCGCACCTGGTCGTGATGTTCATGCCCATCGAATCGGCGCTGTCGGCGGCGATGGAGCTGAGTCCCGACCTGCACGCGAACGCGATGGCCAGCAACGTGCTGATCGCCACGCCCACGCTGCTGGTGGCCTTGCTGCGGGCGATCGCCTACGGCTGGCGGCAGGAGGACGTGGCTCGCAACGCCCACGACATCGCCGACGCGGGCCGCGACGTCTACGAGCGGCTGGCGACCTTCGCCGGCCATCTCGGCAAGGTGGGCGAGTCGCTCCAGCGGGCGGGGAAGGCGTACAACAGCGCCGTGGGCTCGTTGGAGAACCGGCTGCTGCCCGGCGCCCGCAAGCTGCGCGAACTCGGCGCCGCAACGCAGGCGGAGATCGAGAACCCGCCGCTCGTGGAGACGGAACCGCGGTCGATCGTGAGCAGCGAGCTGATCGAGGAGTAGGGGGGCGCTCGCAGCCCGTTGAAGAAGACATCCTGGCTACGAGCGGCCCTCGCGACCCATGCCGACGGAGCCCTTCTTCAACGGGCTGCTAGGCGCTCCAAGCCGCCAGCATCAGCCCGAGGTCGGCGCCGCCGACTGCGCCGTCGCCGTCGAGATCGGCCGCACACGAGGTGCCGTCGGCCGGGCAGGGGCCCCACGCGCCGAGGAGCGCGCCGAGGTCGGCACCGTCAACGACGCCGTCACCGTCGAGGTCGCCGAAGACCGGCAGCGACTCGAGGGTGAGCGTGACGGCGTCCTGGTTCTGGGCCACGGAGTACACGGCACCGTCGGTCGACGCAACGGCGTCGAAGGCGCCCTGAATGCCGTCGCCAGCGGTGAGGATCGTGAAGGTCGAGCCCTTTCGCGGCCGGAAGCCGGGCAGGAGCGACACGCGCACCAGACCGGCGAGCGTGACGTGGCCGGTCACCGCCACCTGGTCGTGGCCGACGACCGGCTTCGATCCCGCCAACTCGATCTCGACGACGCCGTTCGCCAACTGCTGGAGGTCGCCGTCGATCGGAAAGGAACCGGCGACGCCGGGACCGCCAGGTCGGACGATCGCGTTGTTCACGAAGGTCCGGCAGACGAAGCCGGTCGTCGCACCCGGGCGTTCCGCGTCGCTCTGCACGGCGGTGTTGTCCGCGTACGCGAGGACCGATTGCGACGGGCGGGGATCGCCGTTGACGAAGTCCCCTTCGACGCTGCAGGTTCCCCCGTCGCAGGAGAACAGTCCGCCGTCGCCGGCGTTGATCAGCCCGCCGGCGACGGCGAGGGCGGCGCCCTGGCCGATCGAGCAGTGGCCGCCGAGGTTCTGGAAGTCGTCGGGGCAGGTGAATGTTCCGGCGTCGCACGCGAACGTCCCGTCGTTCTCGAAGGCTCCGGGCGAACCCCAGTCGTCGTTGCAACGGAGCTCGCCGTGGTTGACCGCCGGCTCGAACTGGTCGAACGCGTCCTGATGGCCGACGATGGTCGCATCCTGGCCGGTCGCGTTGATGATTCCGAACTGGTCGGCGAAGAGGATCCCGCCGCCCGGTTCGACGATCCAGGTGCCCGCGCCAAGCTCGCCGACTTCGAGGTCCAGCACGGGTCCATTCAGGTAGAGCCGACCGCCCTGCTTGACCAGCACCGTGCCGAGGTTGTGCAAGGCGCAGTTCACATCCACCTCGGTCGTACCCAGGGCAATCCCGGCGTGCACGAAGAGGCCATCGACGTCGTTGAGGAAAACGCCGCTGGTGCTCCCGCCCAGGGCCGTGCCGCCGGCGAGCGGCGTCTCCCTCCAGGTGCCGTGATTGACCACCAACGCACCGGGCGTGCTGATCGAGAACGTGCCCGCGCTGTGGACCACCACCCCGCTGTCGTCGTTGAGGAACGTGGACGTGGGGCCTTGAATCGATCCGCCGGTCACGAACGTGTCGAACGTGTTCTCGACCGTGGCCGTCATCCCCGAATCCGTCTGAACGCCGATGGTGCCGCCCTCGAGGAACATCGTGCCGGCGTTGACGACGAGCCCGTCGCCGCCGATCCGTCCGCCCACACCGACATGCAGGCCGTCGTTGTCGGCGCCCGACATCTGGAACGTGATCGTGGCCCCGTCGTCCGCCCGGAGACCGCCCGCGAGACCGCTCGCGATCACCTCGACCCGACCACTCCCGGAGAACACGGTGTCCGTGCCGGACTCGGCCCTGTGCACGCCGTCGGTGATCGACAATGCGCCCGGCGCGTCGACCGTCACGGCGCCGCCCGCCAGGTCGAGCGATCCGCCGCTGAACACGAGCTTCGCCGCCTCGACGAACAGCTCGGCGCCGGCTCCGTGCACAAACGGGATGGAGATGGTCGAGTCCTGGGTCGAGGGGGAGGCCGGCTTGCGGACCGTGCCGCCGTTCTCGAAGCCGATGTTCGCGGGGCTCCCGCTCTTCTGGAGATTGCCCCGGACGAGCCGGAACACGCCGTTGTTGAGGAGCCGGCCATCGGTCTGGAACGTGATCGGTCCGTTGTCCTGTTGGACCTCTCCGGTGTTGTGAAACGTGGTGGCCAGGATCACCGAGCTCGTGATGGCGAAGTCGTCGCTCTCGTTCACGAACACGGGGTCGCAGTCGGTGCAGGCCGTCTTCCGGATCCGGCCGGAGCTCCACTTCGCCTTCCCCGTGTTCGTAAGGGGCGCACCGAGCGTCACGTTCTGGCCGCCGATCACGAAGCCGTTGCTTCCCGAGAGTGCGACCGTCATGGGCGACAGGACCTGCCAGTCGTGACTGATGCTCACCTCGACGAAGAGGTTCCCGTTGCCCGCGATCGACGCCAGCCCGTCGAACACGTACGGGAGCGGGTTCGACCCCGACGTGAAGCGGAGGTTCAGGTCGTCGTTGACGGCGATGGTTCCGCCCGTGAACAGGCCGGATGCGTCGAGGTAGGTTCCAGGGCCGGACGGACCGCCCGCGTCGCCCTGCACCACGAACGATCCGCCGGTTTGGACGAGGAACGCGCTGATCTCCTGGCTGTCGGTTCCGAGATGTTCGGAGACAAGGGTGCCGGCGTTCGTGAAGATCCCTGGTCCCTTCAGGTACCCCGTGAGCGGCACCGGGCCGTTCACCAGGGTGAGCGTGGCCCCAGCGGCGTTCTCGAAGGTGGATCCCGCCCCGATCTGCACGAACCGCAGGTTCGCGTCGGCACCGGAGTCGTTGCGGAAGCCGGCGCCGTTGACGAGGGTCATGGTCATCGCCTGCGGATCGACGATCGGGTTCAGGTCGCCGAGGTTCACGACTTCTCCCGCTCCCGAAACGGTGCCCACCGCCCAGATGGCCGAGTTCTGAAGGTTGACCTCGGCGCCCGGCACCGTGAACTCGAATCCGCCGCCGCTGTTGCCGACGAGGTTCAGTCCGACGAGGAAGCTGGTCCCCGCGCCAAGGCGCAACGTGCTCGAGCCGAGGATCTGGAGCCCCGAGTCGCACGTCAGCGCATTCGCCTCGGCGATGCCGGCGATCGTGACCACCGGCGCGTTCCTGCCGATCACGGCGTTGTCGGTCAGGGACGGCGGCGCGAAGCCGTCCCAGTTCGAGTCGGGAAGCCCGTCTTGAACACAGACGGTGTTCCAATCGGTCGTTCCGCAGGATCCGTCCCATGTCACGACGAATCCGCCGTGCGCCGCCGGAGGCGCTCCGAGCAGCAGCAGGCCGATCACGCCCGGGGCAGCGAGCGCGCCTCGACCGGACGTGCGTGTGCAGGATGCGCGCACGATCGGGCGCAACGGTGTGGAGTGGCCCCGGGCAACCATGCCCAGATCATAATTCCGATTCCGCCATTTCCCCCCAACGAATCGACGGCCGTGGTCCGAGAAGTGTGCATCTGGCAACAGGAGCGCCAGCATGTTCACTCGCGCCGGCAAGCGACGAACGCGAAGATGACTTGGCGCGTCCGACGACTACCATGAGGAGACGGGACCGCAGGGGCACGACCTCGGAGGGTCGTTCCGGCGCGGGACCAGTGCTACAGGAGGGAGATCCATGCAACATCGAATCATCGCGGCCCTTGCCGCTGCGGCCTTGGGCGCGTCCGCCTCGAGCGGGACGCTGGTCTTCGACGGGTTCGCCGACACGAGCCTGCTGGTGCTCAACGGCGCCGCCAACACCGTCACGACGAACGACGGCGTGGTGCTGCGGGTGACGCCGGCCCTCGGGAGCCAGTCGGGCAGTGCGTTCTCGTCGGTCACCGTGAACGCGGCGACGTTCAGCACGAAGTTCATCTTCCGCATCACGGAGCCGGGCGGCACCATCTTCGACTGCAACACCGAGGCCGGCGCGGACGGCATCGTCTTCGTGGTCCAGCCCGTGAGTTCGAGCATCGGCGGGGTCGGCCAGGGCATCGGCTACGCGGGCATCTCGCCCAGCGTCGGCGTCGAGTTCGACACGTGGTGCAATGCGGCCAACAACGATCCCAGCTCGAACCACGTCGGGATCGACCTCAACGGGAACGTGAACCACGGCCCGGGTGCGCCGTTCACGGCCGACGTGGCGGAGAACTTCGACAATGGCGAGCTGTGGTACGGGTGGGTGGACTACGACGGCACCACGCTCGAGCTCCGCATCAGCGACATCAACGTCCAGCCGCAGCAGCCGATCGTGACCCGCGAGGTGGACATTCCGACGCTGTTCGGACAGGACACCGCGTACGTCGGCTTCACCTCGGGAACCGGCGCCGACTGGGGCAACCACGACATCATCTACTGGGAGTACGACGTCTTCTCGCCCGTGTGCGTCGGCGAACTCAACGGCGACGGCTACGTGGACGGCGCCGACCTCGGCATCCTGCTGTCCAACTGGGGCAGCGACGCGGAGTTCTACGATCTCAACGGAGACGACACGACCGACGGCAAGGACATCGGCATCCTGCTGGCGAACTGGGGTCCCTGTCCCTGAACGCCAGGTGAACGAGAGCTGATGGTGGCGACCCGGGCGCCACAGCCATCGGGTGCCACGGCCATCCTGGCCGTGACGAGCGTCCGCGTGTCCACACCCGGCACGGCCAGGATGGCCGTGGCACCCGACACCGTGGCACCCGACACCGCGACACCCGGCGCCGGGCATGCTCACTCCGGCGGCGGATGAAGATCGAATCGCCGGCTGAGGACGGTCGCGATCGGCGGATACGCCAATTCGAGCCGCGAGCCCTCGAACGCCTCGAACGGCTGCTCGATCCGGCTCGTGATGGAGCGCAGCAGCCGCGGGTACCACGGCATGGCGGGAGACACCGCGCCGTCGATCCCCGGCGGAAGTGCCGTCGGTTGCTCGGCGATCGGCATCAACTGGCGTGGGAACTCGCGTTCGTCGTTGCCGTGGGGGAAGGTGAGGCGATCCAGCAGCTCCACGCGCGGCATCCCGCCGATCTTCAGATCGCGGTGCACGAACATGTCGAAGACGAGATGCTTGGTCGGCGTCTGGAGGAGAACCATGAAGCCGGCGGTGTCGGGCGTGGTCGCGTAGCGCGGGTACAGGTGGCGCAATCGAGTGCCGAACACGCACGTCGTGAGTCCCCGGTTGCCAACGGGTCCGGCGGCGAGCTCGAATGTGCGGAACCCCCCGCCTTCGGAGATCTCGATCTCGGGTGCCGCGGGATCGCAGAACTCGTTGAGGAGACCGAGGCCATCGTCGCCGACCGAGCCCGATAGTGGTTCGCGTTCGAACGGTCGCGGCTTGCCGTCGGCATCGTGGACCGCCTCGCGGAACAGCGGCCAGGCACGAGCGCTCAGGCGCCGGAAACCGACGTAGCCGGTGACATGTCCGGCGTCGATGCGCGTCGGGTCGTCGGGCGAGGGGAACGCGAACACCGTCACGAATCGGACCTCGGCGCGAACACCCCACACGCTGGCTGCTCCCTCGAACAGCTTCCGCCGCCCCCGCTCCGGCTCGATGCTCTGCACGCCGTTCACGTGATGCGAGAGGACCATCGCCAGCGTCTTGCGGTCGTCCGAGCACGAACGGACGGCTTCCTCGTAGCGGTCGATCGCCGCCTCGGTTCGCGCGATCCCCTGGTCGGGAGCCCCGAGAGTCCGGCATGCCTCGAGCATGCGCGACATGCTCTGGCGACCAGGCACGTCGCTGATCACGGCCGGATCGTTGGCGGACCGGACGATTCGCGTCACCCGCCAGGCAAGCCCCCGATTGAGCCCCAACGATCGGGCGGACTCCCGGGTCTTGGCGGCATCGACCCCGACCGCCTCGAACAGCTCGGTGATCGCGGCCCGCAGGCCGTGATACGCCTCGAGGACGTTGGCAACGGTCCCCGGGGCACCGGTGGGGGATGAGGCAAGGGATCCAGCGGCGTGTCCGTCCATGGCGGATTCCATGGTGCCCGACATCCAGATGCCGAGCAAGGGCTGTGTCACAACAAATGTCAAACTAGACACTTGACGGTGTCCCCGGCCGGGACTAGTTTGGACAGCGGTTGGATGAAGTGAACTCGCATGGCGGCCACAGCCGCCGCCCGCACCTCTTGGAGATCGGAGAACGCATGTCTCGTCACCACCTCGTTTGGGTCACCGTCGGCGCCGTCTTGGGCGGATCCACGACCGCGTTCGGAGCGTTCATCATCCAGCAGCAGAGCAACGCCGCCCCGACCTACTCGGGCGCGTCGCTCAACTTCGACGAGCCGGGCGGACCGACGGGCGAGGTTCCGTCCGACTACTGGCAGCCCACGCTGGGGATCACGCTCCTGGCGGCGGATCAGGTCAATCTGGTTGACGACTGGGGCACGCTCTCCGGCCAGCCATGGCTCGGCACGGGCAACTCGTTCTTCGGCAACTTCGGCGTGATCATGAACTTCGACAGCGACGTGACCGAGCTCTCGTTCCAGGCGTGGGACCCCTCGGGACCGCCGACCCCGATCGGCGGCGGGCTGGGCATCTTCCTCAAGAAGAACGGCCAAGAGGTCGCCTCGGCGTTCGTCACCCCCGCTTGGGGTGGCGTGGGCGACTCGTGGTTCAACATCACCACCACCAACGGCGACACCTTCGACGAGATCTTCGTCGGTGGGTACGGCTTTGTCCCCACGACCTACGTCGACAACCTCTCCTGGAACGTCGTCCCCGCGCCGGGTGCGACAGCGCTCTTCGCCCTTGCGGCACTCGGCGCTCGCCGCCGCCGCCGCTGAGCGCCGCTCCATCACTCCGACTCTGTTCGCGCGACCGTCGAGCGCCCTCGATGCCGTTCGACGGTCGCCTGCGCCTTTCCTCTCCCCCTTGCAGCCACTCGGCTGCGGAAGGACCCCCACATGCCACGCTCCACCTGTCGCTCGTTCATCGCGCTCTCGACCCTGCTCGCGGGCCACGCCGCCCTTGCCGGATCCGCCAGCTTCCAACAGATCACCGGTGCGGCGTCGGCCAACGATCTGACCCCCGACGGCTCGATCGTCGTCGGCCAGCGCCAAGGGGGCGGGGGCTACTACTGGACCATGGACGGGGGCCTGGTCTCCATCGGCGGGCTCGATGCGGTTGCCGTCTCCGACGACGGATCGACGATCTTCGGCACCATCGCGGATCCCGACACCGGCGCCTCGCGCGCCGCGATCTGGACGGCGCGCGACGGCTGGACCGCCTTGCCCAAGTTTCCCCTTGGACTCCAGTGTCCCAGCCTGACCAGTGCGTACGAGCTGTCGGCGGACGGATCGGTCGCCGTCGGCCTCGCGTGGGACAACGGATGCCAGGCGCACGCCGCGTACTGGAGCGGTCTCGACGCTCTGCTCGGCCTTGAGTACCTCGCCAACGGCAGCAATCGGGCGTCGGTCGTCTCGGCGGACGGCACGGTCGTCGGAGGCTTTGCCCAAGGCACCTTCGACCGCACGCCGGCGGTGTGGCACGCCGACGGGACGGGCTTCACCATCGACCCGACGGAGGCGGCGATCGGCGAGGTGACCGGCATCAGCGACGATGGCGTCACCGTCCTTGGTGTTTGGAACGGCAGCGCCTTCACGTGGACCGAAGCCGAAGGGTTGGTGCTTCTCGGTTCGCTGAATCCGGGATGGAAGGCGCAGCCGCTCGACATCGACGGTACGGGCACGCTGGTCGGATTCGACCTCAACTTCACCACCCGCTTCGCGTGGATCAAGCCGAACGGTCTGCCCTTCCAGGACCTGAAGACGTACCTCACGAGTCTGGGCGCGACGGTCGCGCCGACGCTCGAGGTGGCTCAGGCGATCAGCACGGACGGACGTGTGATCATCGGCCACGGCTTCTTCTCCGGAGCGTGGATCGCCACCCTCCCCGGTCCCGACTGTCCGGCCGATCTGGATGGCGACGGCGCGGTGGACGGCGCCGACTTGGGCGAGCTCCTCTCCCAGTGGGGTGGCGCCGGCTCGGCGGACCTTGACGGCAGCGGCACGGTCGATGGCGCCGACCTCGGCGTGCTGCTGGCGGCCTGGGGTGCATGCTCGTGATCTCGGTCTCCGCGTCCTGACGCACGCGGCGTTGCGGATCGTCTGTTACTCTCCCCCCAACGGCTCCTGGTGCGAACGCGCTTCGCATCAGGGGCCGTGTTCGTTGGGTGGAATGCCTGATCTGGCCCCCCTGGTCAGGACCCCCGCGCCACGCACGCTCCGGTCGTCGCGCCCCGATCGTCCGCTGCGTGGTTCTCGCCCGAAACTTGGCCCGCCCGGACCAAGCCGGCCGATGAGATTCCGGCAGCTTTTGCGCTGCCGTTGGGCCGGGCCGTGCCCCGGCGCTCGTTCGGGGGAACCTGCTCATGGACCATCCGTCCTCGCCATACGTCTCGACCGCCCGCTCGATCGGGCCCGTTCGTCCCGGGCGGAAATCCGTTCGTTCCAAGACCGTCGTCGCCGCTCCGCGCCGGGAACTGGTCGTGCGGGAGATCCCGTGCTCGTGCGACCAGTCGGAGGTCAAGCGGCGGGCCCGCGAGGTAATGCATGCCACGCGACGACTCCCGCCGACGCTGGTCGCGCCGTGGGTGGGACTGCCGGAGAGTCGGGCATTCCGCGTTCTGCTTCGGCGCGAAGCGGTGGCCGGTTCGGCGCTCCCCGACCTGTGCCGCGGCGAGTCGCTGGCGATCGAGTCGCGCCTGCGACTGCTGATCGCCCTCGCCGGGTTCTCCGGAGCGCTGTTCCGAGCCGGTCTGGCGCCCGCGCTCCTGCGCCCCGAGTCGATCCACGTTCTCGACGATCATGCCTTCGAGCTGCGCCTCGCCGACCTGGGTTTCGAGTGGATCAAGGCCGGCGCCGAGCCGGCCACGGCGAGCGCACGGCGCAAGGCGAAGCACGACGACTCGCCCCTCGCCAAGGGCACGACGCCGCTCGGCGCCTACGGCGCGTTGGCCCAGACGGTGCTCGAGTCGCCCGCGGATGCCACCGCTCCGACCCGCGCGGCGATCGAACAGGCGCGGCAACGGCTGACGGAGTCGATCGCCGCAATCGAGCGCCTTCGCGGTGCCCGACTCGAGGAGCAACTGGCCCTGGTCATCGACTGTGTGCGCGGACTCGACGCGCCCGTGCCCTCGACGGCACTCGCCCTCGTCGACAGTCCCGACGTTCTGGAGCCAATGCCGCAACCACGCGCATCGGCAACGATCCGGTGGCGCCGGCCGTGGCCCGTGTCGTCGGGCATGTGGTCGCTGGCCGCCGTGGCCACCGTCACCGCCATCACCGGCGGCGTGGCGCTCCTGACGGGTGCCGGGCGCGCGTCCGGTCCGCAATCGGTCTCGGCGGGCGCCCCGGCGGTTGGCGTGCCGTCTCCGATCGAACCGGGCGACGGACTCGACTCGAATCCCGCCTCGTCGCGGCAGCCGACGCTCGCGATCGCCGCCGCCGGCCTGGTGGGCGCGCAGAAGAACACGCCGACTCCACCGCTCGCCACTGAGGTCGCCGAGGCTCCATCGACACCACCGCCAACACCCGAGCCGCAGGCCGTCGCCGCATCCCCAACACCGATCGTCGAGACGCCGTCGAGCGTGGTTGCGGACCCCCCGCCGCTCGTGGCGGGAACGGTGACCACGGAGACGGGAATCCCCCCGGTGACACCTCCTGCGCGCATCGCACCGCTTGCGTCGGCCGCCGATCAGCCCGATCCGCTCGAGGGCATCGATCTGCGTTCCCTTTCCACCGGCCCGATGGTGCTGGCCCGACTCGCGCGGCAAGCGCTCGCGTCAGGCGATCGAGGAGCGGCCCGCCTGCTCTTTGAGGAGGCGATCGCGGCTTGGGACAGGAAGTCGGACGCCGCCAGCGTCGAGTTCGCCGTCTGCCTCGAGCAGTCGGCGCAACTGGAGGTCGAAGAAGGCCGGTTGGATCCGGCGGAACGGGCTTGGCGGCGCTCGTTGGACGTGCGCCGCGAGACGCTTGGATCGCGTCACGCCACCGTTGCGGCGGTGCTGGCGAGGCTCGCCCAGATCGAACTGTGGCGCGACCATCGCGAGGCCGCATCATCGCTGATCCTCCAGGCGGACGATCTCATTGCGTCCGTCGACCCTCCGACGGACTCCCTGGCCGGATACGTGGTGCCCCTGATGGCCGCGTACATCCTGCTCGACGACACGGGGTCGAGCGACCTCGCCCGCATCGAGCAGGCCCTGGGCCGCAGTGCCGCCTGGCGAGGCGCATCGGGACAGTTGCCCGCCGCCGATCACCTCCTGCAAGAGGCGGAGGCCTGGTACCTGGTCGGCATTCTGCGCATGGCGGCCGAGCGGTACGGCGACGCGGTCGCGCGGTTCCGGAACGGGCTCGCGGCACTCGATGCCTCGAACCAGGTCCATGCCGATCTCCGTGCGCGGCTCATGGAGCGGCTGGGCACCTGCATGGGCCGCCGGCCCGATCGATCGGCGGACGACCTGCGGCAGGCGTGCGCCGTGCTGGAACAGGCCGTGGCCCTCCGACAGAACGAGGCGGCTGGATCGCCCGCGCTGCTTCGGCGGTCGATCGAGCGCATGCTCGAACTCCAGGTGCTTCTCGGCGAGGCGGATCCTTCGCCGTCGCAATCCCAGGTCGTCACCGAGTGGCGGGATCGATACGACGCAATGGGGGAGTGACGGAACGGGACCGAGGGAGCATGGGGTCGCCGGTGGATTCCCGTGTCAGCCCGTCCAGTTGCCGATGAGCAAGCCGAGGTCGGCGCCGTCCACCACGCCGTTGCCGTTGAGGTCGGCGGCGCAGCCGCGGCACGGTCCCCAGTCGCCCAGCAGGAGGCCGAGGTCGATGCCGTCGATCGCTCCATCGCTGTTCAGATCGAAGAACCCGGTCACCAGCGATGCCCATCGCACCACGGAGATTTCGACGGCGCCGCTGTTGACGTTGTAGTTCCGCCCGGCAAGGTGGATGTTCTCGGCGGCGTCGAAGTCGAGGATGGCGGCACCGGCGCTCTCGTTCGCATCGCCGGACACGATCCCACGCGTCGTCTCGATGCCGGTCTCGGCGTCGAGCACGAACAGGATGACGTCGGCGGCGTAGGGCGGCGAGCTCGTCGACCCCGCCAGAAGGGCGTGACCGGCGGAGTCCACCCGCACATCGGCGGGCACGTCGAAGCAGCCGATGCAGTTGGCACCATACAGGTGGGTCCAGATCTGCGAGCCGCCGGAGGCGTCCCGCTTGATCGTGTACATGTTGTCGTTGAAGTTCGACTCGTCGCCATCGGGATCCACCGAACCCGTGATGTACACCCCGCCCTGCCCGTCGAGGGCCAGGGCGCGGACGCTGTTGTGGAAGCCGGTGCCGTCGTAGAACTGCCACAGCAGCACGCCGTCGCTGCCACGCAGCTTGATGGTGCTGAACATGTCGGTGAAGTTGATGCCGGTGCCCGTCACGTACACATCGCCAGCGGCGTCGATCTCCATGTCGCGCGGGAAGTCGCCGCCGGACACGCCCCAATTCGTCTGCCACACGACGTCGCCCGTCGCCGCGGCGTACTTGATCACGACGTAGTCCGGGTGAAGAGACCCCATGACGCCCTCGATCATGGCAACCGGCTGCCCGTCGGGACCGACGCGGACTTGACGGACATGGTCCTGCGAGAACGGACCGAACGCCGGCCCGTCGTAGGTCCGCAGCCAGCGGAAGCCGCCGTCGGCCTCGAAGCTCAGCACGAGTCCGTCGCTGCCATCGCCAACCGTTCCGCCGCCAACGTAGACGTTGCCGTCGCTGTCGGTGGCGATCGAACCCCCGTACTCCGATGTGAAGGGTCCGCTGCTGTACTGGATCGAATCGAGCAGGGCGCCGTTGGACGAGTCGTACTTGAGGAGGAGCACGTTGGCGTAGTTGCCACCGCCTGGAGTGTTCCCCGTCACCCACACCACTCCGTCGGGGCCGAGCGCGATCGCCCGGCCCTGGTCGTGCCAATTGCCGGGGCCGTTGTACGTCTGCGACCACAGCAGATCGCCGTCCGCGGCGAAGGCGGCGACGACGACGTCGGTGTTGGACGAGGGACCCGCGACGCCCGTCACGTAGGTCACGCCGGCATCGTCAACGACCATGCCCTGCAGACCGGAAGAGAGCGCCGAGCCGACCGGGAGCTGTGCAATCCATTCCGGCTCGAGATCGCCCCGAGCCGTGCCGGACGCGCCTCCCAGGGCCACGGCAAGGACGACGAGCGGCAGGTTCCGCGAGCGCGGACAAGGCGTGTCTTGCGACATTGGAGGTCTCCGAAGGATTCGGCGTGCCGGATGGGGCGCTACGCGCGATGCCGCGATGCCCCGGTGCCGACAACCGACGCCGGTGCACCGCCCAGCCGGGCGACAACCGCCCGGTGGATCGTGCGACCGAGGAGAGCGCTCCGCGGGGGCTGGAAATACCACCGACCTCCGTCCCGCTCGGACCATTGGCTACCGCGAGCGCATGGATCTGGCGTATCGGGCGTGTCCGAAGGATTCGGGAATCCGGTCGAGGACCGCGATCACGTCATCCCGCGACCGGCGGGCGGGTGGGACCCGAGCCCTCGCGGCCAGCGGCGCGGCCCGGGCGACCCGGACGTCCGGCCGGCGCTTCGTCTTGGCGCGAACCCGCCGCCTCGCGCACCGGCGGCTCGCGGCGCTGGTCCTCGATCTTCGAGACGATCTCCTCCGGCGCCGGCTCGCGAAGCAGGACGACCTCGCCCGGCTCCAATCCGGCCCGTACCTCGACCTCGAGCTCCGACGATCGTCCAAGCTGGACTTCGCGCTGCGCGAAGCCCGAGCCGTCCGCCACGTAGACGAAGGCCAGCGGACCCTTCCGGTACACCGACTGGATCGGGATGTGCAGGGCATCCTCGACCGTGTCGACGATGATCTCGACCTTGCAGCGCATCGACGGCTTGAGACCAAGCTCCCGACCGGTGTCGAGGGCGACCCGCACGGTGTAGTCCCGGCGGTTCGGGTCGCGCCAACCGGCGCTCTCCGCCAACACGCCAACACTCAGAACCTCGCCGGGGATGGGCGCGTTCGGATGGGCGTCGGACACCACGTTCACCCGTTGTCCGGGCCGGATCCGACCGGTCAGCGCCTCGTTCACCTTGACGTTGGCGATCATCTGCGAGGTGTCCGGAAGGATGATCACCGTCTGGTTCGGACTCAGCTCCGAACCGACCTGGAGAGGCTTCTCGTCCCGCCCGCCCCAGCGGTTGCCGCCGTCGATGCTGGTCGCGTAGACGACCAGGCCGCCCGACGGCGCCACGGCCACGCACGCTTCGAGCTGACGCTGGAACTTCTCGAGGCGCTCGCGGGCCGTGGTCAGCTTGTATTGCGCGCTCGCGAGGGCAACCGTGGCGTTGTTGATCTCGGCCTGGTTGCGCTCCTCGACCCGCTCCCGCTCCGACTGCGCCTGCTCGAGGTCGGAGTTCTTCTTCTTCTGGTCCTGCAGGAACTGGTACGACTCGTAGACCACCTTGTCGAGGTCGGCCTTCTTCACATCCGCCTCGGACTGGATCTTCTCGATCCGGTCGCGCTCGAGCTCGTCGCGGCTGATGTGTCCGTCGGCAAAGAGCTTCTCGCTCTCGCCGAGCTTCGCCTCCAGGCGTTCGAAGTTGATCCTGGCCTTCTCGATCGCCAGATCGAGCTCCTGCCGCTTCGCCTTGAGCTCGCCGTTCTCCCACGACTGGAGGGCAAGCCTCGCCAACTCGATGTCGAGCACCGCCTTGGCCAGCTCGCTGGCCGCGGAGCTCTTCTTCACCGCCAGGGAGCTCGTTGCCGCGGAGAGGTTCGCCTCGGCGGTCTTCACCGCGTCCTCGGCGTCCTTGATCTTGTCGCGCAGCTCCTCGTCCGCCAGGCGAAACAGAACGTCGCCCGGCTTGACGATCGTGCCCTCGGGGATGATCTCGGTCACCACGGCCTTGGCTTCGAGGGCATTCACGATCTCGATCTGCTTCAGGGCCGCCAGCTCGCCGGACGCGGGGATGACCACATCGAACCGGCCGCGCTCCACTGTGCGAAGATCGCGCTGGACCGACTCCTCCTGCTCGCCGCCCCCGCGCAGCATGGCCCACGTGGCACCCGAGACGCCCACCAGCATCAGTCCGAGGACCACCACGGCGAGGACCCTCGCGCGACGGACGTGCGGGGTGCGGGATCGAAGTTGGGCGTTCGCTTGCACCGATCGGTACCTCACTCAGGAACGTTCACGAGGACGCCAAGGCGAATGTGGGCCGGCGCCGTGCGACCGAAGATCGAATCCAGCCGACCCGAACCCCTCCGGATCGAGCCGGGAAGTCCAGCGCCCAGAGTTCAAGGATAGGCAGGGACGAACGGAGGATGCACCGGACCCGTCTGGGCACCTCCTTGGCCTTCTTCGCTCGCTTCATGCCTGCCGATTCGGGATCAAGAGCGGTCGCAACAGAAGAACGGTGTCCTGCACCGGTCCATTGCGGCCCTCGAGCAGTTCGATCGTCAGGTCGGTGCCGCTGATGGGGAGATCGATGGCCACCGCAGGATGCTGAGCGTCCAGTCGGCTCCGCAGCAACTCGCGCGCTCCGTCGCGCACCACGATCTCCAGGTCCCCCCAGCCACGGTCCTTTCGGGGCAGGACGGCTCGGGCCAGAAACCGCATGCCCGGCTCGGGAAGGACATACCGGACCACGATGGGACCGCTCATCCAGATGGGGCTGACTCCGAACGAGGCGGGTCCGCGATCGTCCGCGCGGGGAGCGGGCACTCGGAACCGCTCCACCGGACCCTCGACCGAAACCGGATCCAGATCGGCGAGCGGCTGGATGGCTTCTGCCCGGAAGACGATTCCCGAAACCTGCTCCATGGGCACGCTCAGCGAACCGGCGCCGCCCGCGTCCACGAACGCCGGACGAAGGCGCACCAGGCCGTCGTCGCCCAGGCGCGGCGACTCCGCCTCGATGACCGTTCCATCGGCGAACCAGACCACGGCGCCGGCGAGCCGAACTTGCGGCGTCACCAGCGACAGCGCAGCGACCCGCTCCAGCGGGATCGCGATCGGTTCGGGCTTCTGGCCAGCGACGCCGCCGGTCAAGGGCTCGACCTCGATCGCGGTGCCCAGCGACGTCACCACGCCTTCGACGCGGTCGCCGTTCGCGAGGACGACCACATCCGCGTCGCGAGCGACCGGCACCTTGACGCCGGCCAGCAACTGAAGCGACCGCAGGCGCTCGATGTCGATCGGCGTCTCGCCCACGAGCGCATGTCGCCACGTGAGCCGGCCGTTGTTCAGGCCGATCCGTCCCGGGAACACCTGCCCGTCCGCGAGCTCCATCACGCCGGCATCGGGCGACACGATGGGCAGCGGGTTCTCGACGCTCACGGCGATGCAGGACGCCAAGGGCATCTGGCGGATCTCGCCGCTGGGATCGCGCCACACCACGAACCGGTCGTCGATGGCGACGAGCCGACCCGACTCGAGGCGACCGTCGTCGCCCAAGACGAGCTCCTGCGCGGCGGCACGGCGCCCCCAAGACGCGGGAAGTCCCGGCACGCCGGGCAGGGCGGCCAAGGTCGCGGCAACGAGAAGCAGGGCAGAGGTGGGGCGTGTCGGCATGGCGTCTGCTGCGGGGCGCTACTTCTGGAAGATCGGCAGGTACCGCTTCGGCATCTGGAGCACGATGAGCGACATGGCGGTGGCGTAGGCCTGCCCGATCTGGTGATCGAGCCAACCCCCGTCGGCCGTCTGCCGCGCGAGCAGCTCGTCGCGCACCGCGGGCCACCAGGCGCTCCAGTACGGTCCGCCCGCCAGGTACATCGCCTGCACCGCGTAGTAGTGGCCGTAGAAGTAGTGCGCTTGCGCCACGCCGGCGGTTCCGGGCATGGCGGTCCGGGACAGGTAGTCCAGGCCACGGGTGATCGAGTCGTCCTCGTACACCCCCGCGTAGAACAGGCTCGCCACCCCCGCGGCCGTGCGCGGCCATGCGCTGGCACCGGCCTGCTGCATGTACTTGAATCCACCGTCGGGGTTCTGGCAGGAGCGCACGTAGGCGACGGCGCGGTCGATCGTCTCCCGCGGCACCTTGATGCCCGCGTTGCGGGCGGAGCGCAGGGCCATGATCTGGCAGATCGTGACGGAGATGTCGGCGTCGTAGGGAACGGGGTTGTAGCGCCAGCCGCCCTCGTCGTTCTGCGTGTTCACGATCAGTTCGACGGCACGCACCAGGGCGTCGCGCACGCGAGCGTCCTGCGGATCCATGCCGTAGATCTCGCCGAGGAAAAGCGTTGCGAAGCCGTGGCCGTACATGGGGCCGTGGGCCGTATCGGCGGCGATCAGACCGGTATCCGTAGCGTGGTCGAGCACGAACTGGAGCGCCTTCGCCACCACGTCTCCGTAGCGGCCGCGACCAGGAAGGTGCCCGTCGGCCATGAAGGCCAGCGCCGACAGCGACGTGATGCCGACGTGCCGACCGTAGCGGCCGCGTCCGAACGACCCGTCCTCGGTTTGGATGGAGGCGAGATAGCCGAGGCCCCGTGCGACCGCCTCGGTGAGTTCCGGTGTGATCTCGTCCGCTGCGGGCGCGTTCTGCGCGCCGAGCGCGTCCTTGCCTCCCAAGACGGGGGCGGCGGGAGGAGCCGTCGCGGGGGCGGCCGCGGACGCGGGGGCCGGCGGCGCACCTTCCACCCCTCCGGCGTCCTGGGGCAGCGGCACGATACCGATTGCGCTCAGCCAGCCCGCCACCAGCACCATCGGGATCGAAGCCGTCATCGCGACGCGTCCTCGGCCAATCGGCGGTAGTACTCCTCGGTCAATCGCAGGTAGAGGCTGGACGGCTCCTCGCGCAAGCCCTGGCGGATCATGTCGCGCACGCGCTCGGGCAGGCTTCCCCACTCGACCCGCGTCTCGTCGAGCACCACGTTGAGCTTTCCCTCTTCGAACGGCGGCGGATCGGCATCGCCGCTGTCGCTCGGCTTCTCGTTGCGCTTCTGACCGTTGGCCGGATTCTGCTGTCCCTGCCGGGGCGGAGCCTGCTGCCGCGAGGAACTCGAGGACGAACTGCTGGACGAGCTCGACGAGTCGGACCGCTTCTTCGGCGGCTGCTTGATGAGCATCTCGAGCTTGGCGATGACCTCTTCCTGGATGCGCTGCGTGCCGACCCCGGTGTCCATCCGTTCGCGAATGAGCTCCGCGCTCAGGCGCATGCCGCGAACCGCCTCCGCGAACGCATTCGCCGCCTCCTCCTCGGTCAGGCTCTCCTTGAGCGCCTGGGCCCGCTCCGCGGCGGCGGCGTCCTCGCCCTTCGCGGCGCCGTCGCCTTGGATCCCCAGCAGCTCGTCGAGCGACTTCCCGGCGTCCGCCGCCGGCTTGCCGCCCGGATCGGCCGGAGGCGGGTCCTGCCGCGGTGCCGCCAGCGCGACCGCGCCGGCGAGCGCGAAGACCGCCACGGACGAGCGCACAAGATGGAATCGCATCGTCCGGCTCACTGCGGTTCTCCCGTCGGTGGTTCGTGGTCGCCGCCGGGCGGCGGCTGCTGCTCCGACATCTCCGTGAGCATCTCCAAGGCAAGCTGGAACAACTCCTGCTGCTCCGCGGCCAGCGCGTCGAGGCGCGTGCGCTGCGCCGCATCGTCGCCGATCGGCCCCGACCCGTCGATCGCCTTGGTCTGCTCGTACACCTGCTCCTGGAGTCCGCGGAGAAGCTTGAGCTCGGCGGCGGGCGGGATGACCGGCGGCTTCCCGCCGCCGCCGCCGCCGCCGCCACCTCCGCCGCCGTCGTCGGTCGCGAAGGCCTCCGGCTCCGGCGGGTCCT
>JAGQOG010000078.1 GCA_020427695.1 Phycisphaerales bacterium | reverse complement strand
CTGCACGTTCGGCACGGCCAGGATGGCCGTGGCACCCGATGTGAAGACCCGATCGCGACACGAATCGCGAAATCGGCGCATAATCGAGCCTGCCGCGTTTCGAGTGCCTAGAAACACACTCCGGATTGCTCTGGGCGACGGAACGCCGGAGGCTCCCCGAAGGCAATGACCTCAGCGACGACCAGCCGAGCGCCAGGAGACCAGTCCGATGCGGTCGCTGGTACGAGCGCCCTCCCGCGGCGCCGGAGCGGATCGGCCGCTCGAACGACCCGACTGCTCGTGGTGGCGAACCGGCTGCCGCTCCACCGGACCGGCACCGGCTCCGACGGGAGCTGGCGTGCATCAGCAGGCGGACTCGTCACGGCCCTCGAGCCCATCCTCCGTTCCACGCCCGGTGCCTGGGTGGGATGGACCGGCGCCCCCGACGACCGCACGGAGCCGTTCGTGCACGACGGGATCGAGGTGCGCCCGGTGCCGCTCTCGCGGGTCGAGGTCGAGCACTACTACCACGGCATGTCCAACCGGACGTTCTGGCCGCTCTACCACGACGCGATCGTCTCGCCCGAGTTCCATCGGACGTGGTGGGGTTCGTACCTCGAGGTCAACCAGCGCTTCGCCGCCGAAGCGGCGGCCGCGGCGGCGCCGGGCGACCTCGTGTGGGTGCACGACTACCACCTTCAGCTCGTCCCGCAACTGCTGCGGGCGCGCCGCCCGGACGTGCGCATCGGCTTCTTCCTGCACATTCCGTTCCCGCCGCAGGAGCTCTTCGAGTGGCTCCCGTGGCGCGAGGAGATCCTGCGGGGACTTCTGGGTGCCGACCTGATCGGCTTCCAGACCGCCGCCGCGGCGCGGAACTTCGCCCAGCTCTGCCGCCATCATCGCCTGGCCAGCGGAAGCGCCGACGCCCTCGAGCACGACGGCCGAACGGTTCGGGCCCAGGCGTTCCCGATCTCGATCGACTTCGACTGGTTCGACACCGCGGCCCGCAAGCCGGAGACGCTCGCCCGGGCGGAGGAGATCCGGCGCCTCGTCGGGCCGGAGCGGCGCATCCTGCTCTCCGTCGATCGCCTCGACTACACCAAGGGCATCGACCGCCGGATCGAGGCCTTCGGCGAGCTGCTCGCGCGACGTTTGGCCAGCGTGGAGGATTGCGTCTTCCTCCAGATCGCCGCCCCGAGCCGCGAAGCCGTTCACGAGTACAAGCACCTGCGCCGCCAGATCGACGGCATCGTGGGCTCCGTGAACGGCACCTACAGCACGCCGGGTCGGATCGCGGTGCAGTACTTCCGGCGGAACCTCACCCGCGCGGAGATCCTGCCGTACTACTGCGCCGCCGACGTCATGCTGGTGACGCCCCTGCGCGACGGCATGAATCTCGTCGCCAAGGAGTACGTCGCCTGCCGCACGAACGGCGACGGCGTGCTTGTGCTCAGCGAGTTCGCGGGCGCGGCACAGGAAATGCGGCAGGCGATCCAGGTCAATCCGCGCGATCTCGACCGCATGACCGAGTCGTTCGCCAGCGCCCTCACGATGGACCCCGCGGAGGCGAAGCGGCGGATGTCCGGCCTGCGGCGAACGGTTCGAAGGCGCGACGTTCACGCCTGGTCGAAGAGCTTCTTCGACGTCCTCAGGGGCGGAGCGGACGGCGGCGGGGGCACGGCGGAACCGACCGGTTCGGACATTGGCGAGGACGATCTCACGGACGAGGCCGACTGACGCATGGATCACCGACTCGAACTGATCGCGCAGACTCCCCGTTTGCTCGTGGCCTGCGACTACGACGGCGTACTCTCGGCGATCGCGCCGCGTCCCGAACTCGCCCTGCCGCTTCCGGGGGCCATGGAGGAGCTTGGCCGCCTGGCCAACCTGGCCCAAACCGACGCGGCGATCGTCTCCGGGCGTTCGCTGGCCAGCCTCGGTTCGCTCATCGGCCAGCGCGGACGACTCCACCTGGTCGGCAGCCACGGCGCCGAGATCTCGGTGGACGGACGGGCCAACGGCGGGCCGCACGTCATGCCAAGCCTCGATTCAATCGCGCTCGCCGTGGCGGCGATCGCCCCCGAGAGCGAGGGCTTCCTGCTCGAGCGCAAGCCGGCGGGCATCGCGATGCACTACCGCGCGGTCGATCCCGATCGGGCGCGGCGAGCCGTGGATGCCGTCGAAGCGCTGGCGGCGGAGTCGATGGAGGTCGGCATCCGCCACGGCAAGATGGTGGTCGAGCTGTCCACGAGCGACATGGACAAGGGCAAGGCGCTCCAGCGGCTGCGCTACCTGTGCGGCGCCACCGCCGTCCTCTTCATGGGCGACGACCTCACCGACGAGGACGCGTTCCGAACCATGGGTCCCTTGGACGTGAGCGTGAAGATCGGACCGGGAGAGACCGAGGCCGACGAGCGGCTCGACGGCCCCGAGCAGGTGGTCGAGGCATTGCGGTTCCTGGCCGAGCGCCGCGCGGCGTGGCTCGAGTCGATGCGCTGGGAACCGCTCGAGCGGCACTCCATTCTCTCGGACCAGCGGACGATGGCCGTCGTGACCTCGAATGCCCGGGTCGTGTGGATGTGCCTGCCGCGCGCCGACTCCGGGGCGGTCTTTGCGGAGCTGCTGGGCGGACCGAGCGCCGGCTACTTCAGCGTCCGGCCGTCGGCGACCACGGCTCGGCCCGTGCAGTCGTACCTCGACGACACGTTCATGCTGCGCACCGAGTGGCCCGAAATGACGGTTACCGACTACCTCGACTGCAGCGCCGGCCGGCCGTTCCAGCGCGCCGGTCGAACGGATCTCGTTCGCGTGCTCGAGGGGAAGGGCACGGCCACGATCGAGTTCGCCACCCGCTGCGACTTCGGCCGGGCAGGTACGCGGAAGTCGGTGCACGAGCGGGGCGTTGCGGTGGAGGGATTCCCCGAGCCGATCGTTCTCGTCGCCCCGGGAATGAAGTGGCGGATCGAGGACGACGGCACGCATCATACGGCGCGGACCGAGGTGTCGCTCGACGACGGTCCGGTCGTGCTCGAGATGCGCTCCGGTACGGCGAGCATGCGCCCCGCGTCCTTGAAGGAACCGGAACGGCGGCGTCAAACGGAGCGGTTCTGGAGCGGCTGGACCGCCACGCTGACCCTGCCCAAGTGTGCACCGGCACACGCCGCGCTGGTGCAGCGCAGCGCGCTGCTTCTGCGGGCGCTGTGCTACGGACCGACCGGCGCGATCTTCGCCGCGGCGACGACCAGCCTGCCGGAATGGCCCGGGGGATGCCGCAACTGGGACTACCGCTTCTGCTGGCCGCGCGATGCGGCCCTGGCGGCGTCCGCACTGGTTCGGCTCGGCAACACCGGCGTGGCGGCGCGGCTGGTGGAGGCGCTCCTGCGCATCGTCGACCAGTGCCTGTCGCCGGAGCGACTGCGCCCGATCTACACGATCACCGGCGCCGAACTCGGCACCGAAGCGGAGCTGACGCACCTGCCGGGCTACCGGGCGAGCGCTCCCATCCGCATCGGCAACGCGGCTTCGGAGCAGGTGCAGCTCGACGTGTTCGGACCGATCGTCGACCTCGTGCATCGCCTCGCCGGCGGCGGGGTCGCCTTGACGGCCGAGCACTGGCGGCTGGTCGAGTCGATGGTGACGGCGGTCGAGCGTCGCTGGGCGGAGCCCGATCACGGGATCTGGGAGATCCGGGACGAGCGGCGTCACCACGTGTACTCGAAGGTCATGTGCTGGCTCGCGGTGGACCGTGCGATTCGGATCGCCGACGAGCAGATGGACCAGCGCCGGGAATCGTGGGAGGCGCTGCGGGATGTCATTCGGGAGGACGTGCTTCGCAACGGCTGGAGCGACGCCCTGGGCGCCTTCGGGGCGTCCTACGACCAGCCGGAGGCCGACGCGTCGGCGCTGCACATCGGCTTGAGCGGACTCCTTCCGCCGGACGATCCGCGCTTCGCGGCGACG
>JAGQOG010000007.1 GCA_020427695.1 Phycisphaerales bacterium | reverse complement strand
TGATGCCTTGATGCCCCGATGCCTCGATGCCTCGATGCCTCGATGTCTCCATTCTCACTCCTTCAACTCCCCCGACCTCACCAACCCCAGCCGCATCAGCGGGGGGCCGATGATCTCGTGGATGGCGACCACGGCGAGGAGCAGGCTCTTCAGCGGCACGGCCCAGTCGTGCGACTGGAATGTGCGCCCGATCTCGGTCGCGAGGGCGATCGAGACGCCCGCTTGGGGGATCAGGGCGGTCCAGAGCCAGCGGCCTTCCTTGGCGAAGCCGGCCAGGGCGTTTCCCGTGGCGATGGCGCCAACCGTCAGCGCCATGCGCAGGGCGACGAACACCAGGGCCACCGGCCACAGCTTGACGACGGCGGAGAGCTCGATGCCGGCGCCCGTAACGGCGAAGAACAGGCAGTAGACGGGGAGCGACAGGTCCTCGATGGCATGGAAGAACGCCTCGCTGCTGCGCGGCCAGAGGTTGGCCTGCACGAAGCCCGCGGCCAGCCCCACCAAGAGCGGCGAGAGCTCGAGCGCATCGCTGAGGAGCGCGATGAAGAACCCGGCCCCGACGATGAACACGTCCATCCGATCGCCCATCCGCCGGCCGAGGGCCTGCATGACCAGGCCGATGACGCCGCCTCCGGCGATGGAGCCCAAGAGGTGCCAGGCGATCGAGCCGACCAGGGAGTGATCGGCCGGGGCGGCCAACGCGGCAGCCGACCCGGGATCGGGCGGCACGAGTCCCGCGGCGGCGGCGAGCAGGGCGCTGAACACGATGACCAGGCACAGGTCCTTGAAGATCGTCAGGGCCACCGCCGTGCGGGCGAGCGGCCCGTCGGCGCCGGTCTCCTTCACCATGGCGATCACGATCGCCGGCGAATTGGCGACTGCAAACGTGCCGATCAGGAGGGCCACCATCGTCGCGGTCGATGCCGGGAGTCCGGCCATGAACGGGATGCGGTCGCGCATCAGCAGCAGACCGCCGACCGCTCCGACCAGGATGAAGCCGAAGTCGCAGGCGAGCAGGATCAGGATGCGCCGCATGATCGAGCGCAGGAAGTCGATGCGGATCTCGCCGCCGGCGATCAAGGCGATCATGGAGATCGCCAGCGCATCGATCAGGCCCAGGTACTGCATCTGTTCTTGCGGCACGAGCACCGGCATCCACCCGGGAAGCATGGCGGAGAGCTGCGGCCCGACGGCGATGCCGAAGAGGAGGTAGCCGCTGACGCGCGGCAGGCGAATGCGGGCCAGGAGCTCGCCGAGGAGCCATGCCCCCAGCAGCAGGAACGCGGCGGAGGTGGTGGTCCCGACCAGTCCGGCGGGTGGAACGCGCACGAGCTCCCCGATCGCGTCACGCGCGTCCGGCAGGAGCGAGGCGTGCTCGCGATCGCGCACGATGGCGACGATCGTCACGAGCATCACGAGGGAAAGCAGCAGGCCCAGGACCGTCCTCATGCCTCGGCTCCGGCGACGCTGCGACGCTCCTGCGCCACCTCGCGGTGACGGCGGAAGCCGAGGATCAGCGGAACCGCATCGCTCGCCGCCCCGGCGAAGACGATGGCGGTGAGGACTGTGCGGGTCAGGGGGGCGTCGTAGGCCAGCACGACGCTCACTGCGAGCACGTACGAGAGCTGCGACTGTCGCAGCGGTGCGAATCGGAGCGGACTGCGGTTCGCATCGCCGTGCGTCACCGGGCCGAGCGTGCGTCGCGCCAGCACCGGCTTGACGAGAATGCGTGCCGCCAGGATCGCCACCACGAGTCCAGTCCCGGGGAGGCCGATGCGCGGGGTGAGGAGCACGCCCGCGAGCAGACCCAAGAGGAGGGCGACCACGTGCTCGGCCCGCATGATGAAGAGCTCGAACGATGCCAACCGTTCCCGGCCGAAGTTCGCGATCATGACCCCGCAGAGCAGCGGCAGCAGCAGCGGGGAGAACCCGAGGTCCACCGCGATGCCCGCCGCAGCCGCGACCGTTCCCAGGAAGACCACCAGGAGCGCCCCGCGCTTGCGTCGCGCGAGTCCGAGGAGGTGCCGGGCCGCGACGCCCAGCGCGGCAGCCGTCGCCGCGGTGAGCGCCAGGTCCACCACGGCGGTTCGGAGATCGAGGACCGGCGTTCCGTCCGGCTGGAGACGAATCAACTGCGCGGCCACGCCGAGCACGGCGACCGCGACGGCCGCCGCGATGCCCGAGGCACCTTGGATCAGCATGGCCATCTGCTGGGTGCTGGGGGTGAGCACCACGCGCATGGAGCGGGTCTCGGGCGACCAGCCCATCGCGGCGCATGCCACCAGCGTGGTCGGGACGAGCGCCGTTTCGATCCCGAACGATCCCGGCAGGAACCACCACGAGAGCACCGCAGCCGCCCCTGTTCCGGCGATGGCTGCGGAGAGCACCGAGTCGGTCAGCGCCCATCGCCAGAGCAGGGGTGGGACTGTGGCCAACAGGCTGGCCCGGAGCTGCATGCCGACGATGACGCCCACCCAGCCCAGACAGGCCACCAGCAACGGTCGGAGGAGAAGGACGGTGGAGTCGTCCACCACGTTGAGTCCGCCCGGCCCAATCGCCCAACCCGTGGCGACGGCAGGCAGGCCGCCGGCGATCAACGCCGCGACGAATCGATTGCGCTGCAGGCGCGAGAAGACCGCGGTGGTGGCCAGAAGTCCGAAGCCGACCACGATGACCGCGGCGGCGAACACCCGCAACGCTTCCATTCCGCCGCCGGAGGCGGAGGACGAGGCGCAGAGGAGGAGGCAGGTGGACCTCATGCGGTTCCCAAGTGAACGTCGCGCGTCTTGCGTGCAGGGACAGAGGGACGAAGGGACAGAGGGACGAAGGGACTCCGAACTCGAATCCCGCGGGGGCGATCGCAGTGGGGTCCGGAGGACGGTGTTGGTCGCCGTCCCCTTCCTCCCTGCGTCCCTTCGTCCCTTCGTCCCTCGGCCGAGAACGCCCGAGCGTGAACCGGGATCCGTGTCATGCGGTCCTCACGAAGTGGGCTCGAGTCCGAAGAACGAGTCGACCGGCAGCGCGATGGCGAGCGGACGATCGCCGGGGGGCAGCTCCGCGACGTAGGCGCGAAGCGCTTCGAGTCGATCGGCTCCGCAGAGCGAGATCACCACGCGGCTGCCGGTCGTCTGGGGCAAGAAGGCGGCGAGCCCGGCGAAGATCGGGAGATCCTGTCGCAGGACGGCGGCCAGGCCGCGCGACTCGACCACCGTGGCACCGCTGATGCCAACGTCGAGCAGACCCGTTACCAGGGGATCGAAGGCCGCCTCGCTTCGCGCGATGAGCACGAGCAGTCGCATGTCCGTCCGCTCACCCATGGGACCGGTCCTCGGCCCGCAGGGCGTCGAGAAGGTCGTTCGGCCCGCCGGCGGCCAGCAGGCGGCGCCGCGCATCGCCGTGAGCCACGATCCTCGACAGGCGGGCCAGCAAACGCACATGTTCCCAAGGCGTCAGCGAGCTCCCGAACAGGCAGAGGATCAGCGTGGCGGGCGGATGCGACCCCGAGAACTCGATGCCGGGCTCGGCCGTGACCACCGCCAACGCCGTGGTCGGAATGTCGGGTGAAACCGCGTGCGGAAACGCGACGGCTTCGGGCGTCGAGGTGGAGCCTTGCCTCTCCCGCGCCTGAAGCAGGGCGAGGAGCTGCTCCGGCGTCACCGGCGGCAGAAGCGGTGCCGCGCGATCGGCGAGAAGCCGGAAGAGCTCGTCGCGCGTCCGTGCATGCGGTCGGGAGAAGACCAATTCGGGCTTGAGGAAGGGCTCGATGACCACGCGGCGGACGATAGCAGGTCATTTCGGCCCGCGGACCGCCGGTGGCGCGGCGTTGCTTGCCGTTCGCGCCGACCTCAGTATCATCGCGACTGCTCGGGTCGGGCTGCGCGGTGCTCGCTCGGAGCCATTGTGGTCCTGCAGGGTGGGGCTGCTCGTGCGGACGACGCTCGACTTCACCATGACATGGTTCGATCGCAGGCCAGCGCGGCGACTGGTCCACCCGGCGCGGCGGCGGAGTGATCGGGCCGCGAGAGGGACCGTGATCGGGGCAGGGCATTGCCATGCCGGCACCGATCCTGGCCAAGCCGTTGGTGCTCTCCCCGATCGGCGGGCTCCGCGAAAAGCCGATCTCGAAGTCATCTTTTGGCCGCGGCCCAGGTCGTTCCCCGTCGCCATTGATCCCCGCGGCGAGCGCCTTTACGATGCTCCGCCAAGTTTGTGAAAAAAGGCACAAATGACATGAGCCGCTACGTCTTCCCGCGATGGTCGAACCTTCTGCTGCCCACGATCATCCTCGTGGCGGCCGTGGCCCCGCTCTACGTGGGGTTCGTTGTGGCCTATGGGTTCAGCCCGAAGACCACGGCGTCGGGCTACCAGCCCACGCAACCGGTGCCGTTCAGCCACGCGCTGCACGCCGGCCAGTTGGGGATGGACTGCCGGTATTGCCACAACTCCGTGGAGCGGGCCGCACATGCCGCCGTGCCCGCGACGCAGACGTGCATGAACTGCCACACGCAGATTCAGAAGGACAGTCCGAACATCGCGCTCCTGAAGAAGAGCTACGAGCAGGGCATGCCCGTCGAGTGGATCCGCGTCCACCAGCTCCCCGACTACTCCTTCTTCAGCCACTCCGCGCACGTGAATCGCGGCATCGGCTGCGTGTCGTGCCACGGCCGCATCGACCTCATGGAGGTCGTGTACCAGAAGGCGCCGCTCAGCATGGGCTGGTGCCTCGAGTGCCACCGGAATCCGGAGCCGAATCTTCGACCGGTATCCGAAATCACCAACTTGGCCTGGGACCAGCAGAACGAGCTCTCGCGCGAGCAGAGGCTGAAGCTGAAGGACCTCTACAACATTCACCCCTCCGAGAACTGCTCCACATGCCATCGCTGAACAACCACTCGAGCGGAACGGGCGCATCCTCGGCGGACGCATCGCCGGCGTGTGCTGGTCCCGTCGCCGCGGCGGGTGCGACGAACGAGTCGGGCCCGCGCGGGGGTCGCGTCTACTGGCGCAGCCTCGAGGAATACCTCGAGACGCCGGAGTTCCAAGCGCTGGTGGATCAAGAGTTCCCGATGGCGGCCAGCGAGCCGATCGACGCCGACGAGCGGCGGCACTTCATCAAGATCATGGGGGCGTCGTTCGCGCTGGCGGGACTGACGTTGGCCGGATGCCGACGCTGGCCCGAGGAGAAGATCGCGCCGTACGCCCACCGTCCCGCCAACCGGGATCCCGGCAACGCCGTCGACTACGCGACCAGCTTCGACGTGTCCGGCGTTGGGCAGGCCCTTGTGGCGCGGAGCTTCGACGGCCGTCCCATCAAGATCGAGGGCAACGATCTCGACGACTCGAGCCGGGGGGCCAGCAGCGGCTGGGCGCAGGCGTCGATCCTCGACCTCTACGACCAGGACCGCAGCCGCGAGACGTGGCGCGGCGACGCCAAGTCGGACTGGAATGCGTTCTCGGCGGCGCTCGGCGACCAGATGCGTGCGCTTCGCAGCACCGGCGGCGCCGGGCTCGCCGTCCTTTCGGGCGCCTCCGGTTCGCCGAGCCTGGCCTCCATGCGGGAGGCGTTCCGCACGTCGTTTCCGAAGGCCCGATGGGACGTGTACGAGCCGGTCAACGACGACGCCGAGCGCGAAGGCACTGCCCTCGCACTGGGCGCACCGCACCGGGTTCATCTCCGCATCGCCGGCCCGGCCCAGTCCGACGTCGCGGCGAAGGTGATTGTCGGCCTCGACGCGGACTTCCTCTTCGCGCACCCGGACCACATCCGGCACATGCGCGAGCTGGCTCGATCCCGGCGCGTGCGCAATGCGGATCCCGCGAAGCAGGAGCTCTCTCGCGTCTACGTCTTTGAAAGCGATCTCACCTCGACCGGCATGTCGGCGGACGAGCGCGTTGCGGTGCGCAGCGCCGACGTGGCCGCCATCGCCGCGGCGATCGCGACCGGACTGGGCGTCGATGCCGGCGCCGGGTATGGCGCACTCGACCGCCTCGCCGAGTCGGCCCCGCTGGACGAGCACGCGGGGAAGGTGGTGGACGCCGTGGTGCGCGACCTGGCCGGGGCCAGGGGCGCCTCGATCGTGGTGGCCGGTCCTCACCAGCCGCCCGCGGTGCATGCCCTCGCCTGCCTGATCAACCAGCACCTTGGAAACGTCGGACGCACCGTGTTGTACACGTCCGATCCGGAGCCGAACCGGCCCAGTTCGGCCGCGGCCATCGCTTCCCTGGCGAAGGCCATCGCCGACGGCACGGTCGAGACCCTGGTCCTCCTCGACGCCAATCCGGTCTACAACGCCCCGGCCGATCTCGACTTCGCGTCGCTGATCGGGAAGGTGCCCTTCACGGTGCACCAGGGGCTCTACCGCAACGAGACCGCGCGGCGGTGCACCTGGCACGTTCCCGCGCCGCACTACCTCGAGTGCTGGGGCGACAATCGGAGCTGGGACGGCACGATCGCGGTCCAGCAGCCCCTGATCGAGCCCATGATCGACCCGAACCAAGGTGGCCGTTCGGCGCTGGAGCTCGTGGCGGCCATGACCGGTTCGGCCCAGACGGGCGAGGAGATCGTTCGTTCGACGTTCGCGAGCCGAACAGGCCTCGACGGTGCCGAGCTCGATCGACAGTGGCGACTGTTCCTGCACGATGGCGTGCTCAAGGGCTCGGCCTGGACCATGTCGAAGTCGATCCCCGACTGGGCACAGGTGGGCTCCGCGCTCGCGGCGCTGGCGGACGCGGCGACGGCGAACGGCAAGGACGCGCTCGAAGTGGTGTTCCGTCCCGACTCGAAGGTGTACGACGGCCGCTGGTCGAACAACGGCTGGCTCCAGGAGCTCCCCGACACCACGACCAAGCTGACCTGGGACAACGCCGCCATCGTCGGTCCCGCCACGGCGAAGGCGCAGGGCGTCGGGACCGGCGACCTGGTCGAGTTGTCCGTCGGCGGCCGGAAGCTCGAGATCGCGGTCTACGTGCTCCCGGGCCATGCCGAACGATCGATCACGCTCCCCCTCGGCTACGGGCGCGGGGAAACGGCTGGTCGCATCGCGGCCGGCGCGGGATTCGACACCTACCGCCTGCGCACCACCGTGGCGATGGGCCTCGCCACCGGGGCGGGCCTCTCGCCCGTGGGCCGGCGCTACGAGCTGGTGAGCGTCCAGGACCGTGGCGGAACCAACCCGGTCGCGGAACAGGGCCGGCAGGACCGGCTGCCGACGCTCGTGCGCGAGACGACGCTTCCGCACTATCGCGAGCACCCGGACTTCGCCCAGCACGCTTCCCACGTTGCCCACCGGCTTTCCCTTTGGGAGGAGTCGAACCTCGACGGCGCCAAGCACCGATGGGCGATGAGCATCGACCTCAACGCCTGCACCGGGTGCAGCGCCTGCGTGGTGGCGTGCCAGGCGGAGAACAACATTCCGATCGTCGGCAAGGAGCAGGTGCGGCGCGGACGCGAAATGCACTGGATCCGGATCGACCGCTACTTCCGCGGACCCGATCCCGCCAAGCCGGAGGCGACGGTCTGCATCCCCGTCACCTGCATGCACTGCGAGAACGCCCCCTGCGAGCAGGTGTGCCCGGTGGCCGCCACCGTGCACGACAAGGACGGACTGAACGTGATGGTCTACAACCGTTGCGTCGGCACCCGCTACTGCTCCAACAACTGCCCGTACAAGGTGCGCCGGTTCAACTACTTCGACTGGCACCGCAAGTACCCCGTGCGGGGCGACGACTGGATCCAAACCGACGCGGGCTACTACGTGCGCTACGGGCCGGACAACTGGAAGCGCATGCAGTTCAATCCGGAAGTGACGGTGCGCATGCGCGGCGTGATGGAGAAGTGCACCTTCTGCGTGCAGCGCATCAACAGCGCCAAGATCGAGGCCAAGAACGCATGGGCCCGGAAGGGCGGCCGCGACGGCGGCACCTCCGACTTCTCGATCGCCGACGGCGCGATCACGCCCGCCTGCGCCCACGCGTGTCCGGCGGAAGCCATCGTCTTCGGCGACCTGAACGATCCCAAGAGCCGCGTGGCCCAGCTCCACCGCAGCAAGCTGTCCTACCAGATGCTCGAGGAGCTGAACACGAAGACCAGGCTTCAGTACCTTGCCCGGGTGCGGAACCCCGGCGTGGTGCAGACGCACGGCGCGGGCGGACCTGAAGGCGGCTCGAACGGCGAGGCCGACGGCCACGGAGCGCACTCATGAGCACGATGACGGTCGACAACACGGTCGAGCTGCCGGGCGAGCGGGCGCCGCTGGTCCTGAAGATCGACCGCTTCTCGCAGGTGACCGAACAGGTCAGCCGCGTGAGCGAGGCCAAGCGGCCGCCGCTGGCGTGGACGGTGGCATTCCTCATCGCGCTTTCCGCGACGGGCATGCTTGGCTTCCTCGTCCTCTACCTCATCTTCACCGGGGTCGGCGTGTGGGGCCTGGCGAACCCGGTGATGTGGGCGTTCGACATCACGAACTTCGTGTTCTGGGTCGGCATCGGCCACGCCGGCACGCTGATCTCGGCGATCCTCTTCCTGTTCCGGCAGAAGTGGCGTACCGGCATCAACCGGTTCGCCGAGGCGATGACGATCTTCGCCGTGATCTGCGCCGGACTGTTCCCCGGCATCCACATCGGACGCGTCTGGCTGGCGTACTGGCTGTTCCCGATCCCGAACCAGATGGACATGTGGCCGCAGTTCCGTAGTCCTCTGCTGTGGGACGTCTTCGCGGTGAGCACGTACTTCACGGTGTCGCTCCTGTTCTGGTACGTCGGTCTCATTCCCGACCTCGCCACGCTCCGCGACCGCGCCCACGGCAAGCTCCGCCAGTTCGCGTACGGCCTGTTCGCCCTCGGCTGGCGCGGGAGCAACCGGCACTGGCACCGCTACGAGCGGGCGTACCTGCTCCTGGCCGCCCTCTCGACGCCGCTGGTGCTCTCGGTGCACTCGGTCGTTTCGTT
>JAGQOG010000077.1 GCA_020427695.1 Phycisphaerales bacterium | reverse complement strand
GTACCGGATGCCCAAGCTCGAGCACCAGCTCGTCAACATCCGTCACATCCAGCATCACGCCGCGGCGCTCTCGAGCCGCCTGCGCCGGGAGGCGGGCATCGCCATCGAGTGGGTCGGGCGGGCGTGATCCGAACGCAGCGATGGTGCGTCGCGAAGGTCGAGCTCTCGGTCTGTCTGGCCGGGTGCGCCGCAGCGGGCCAGTGCACGGCGGAGCGCGGCGTGGCGCCGCCGTCCGACATCGAGTTCGTCATCACGAGCGACTTCGGCGACCAGCCGTGGCCCGCCCCCGACCGCACCCGCTCGCTCTACACGATCGGATACCTGTCGATCGCGGCGGGCCGGAACCTCGCCCCGATGTTCCGCGCCGCCGGCGCGGGCAAGAAGCCCAACGACTGGAGCGATCGGCATCCGGACATTGCCTTCGTCGAGTACACGATCGCCGACGCCGATGTCGAGGCGCTCATCGAGTCACGACGGCACGCCATCGAAGCCAGGACGCCGGCGGATGAACGGGAGGCGATTCGGGCCGGCCCCCTTGGTCGCGATTGAGAACGTGCGCGGGGTGCGACGGCGTCGTTGCCGGTCGGGACGAACTCCATCGACCGGTGTCCGAATGGAGAGAGACCTGCACGGACGTGCAGGTCTCCCGGTCGCAAGGGATGACGATGCGGATCAGCCGCAGGCGCCCCACGCCGCCAGAAGCATTCCGAGATCGCCGCCTCCGACGCTGCCGTCGCCGTCGAGGTCGGCACCCGCGAGTCCGGAGCCCCACGCGCCGAGTAGCTGGCCGAGATCGGTGCCGTCCACCACGCCGTCGCCACTGAGATCGGCGGGACACGGGGTGCCCGTCGGGTCGTCGTCGCACCAGTCACCAGCCTGCTGGAGGCAGTCGAATTCGGCGATGAACTCCTCCGCGGCTGCGATTCCCTCCGTCACGTCAAGATGCGCGTCGGGCGCGATGGCGCCGTCGCGCGGATCCTCGATGACCGGGCAGAAGAACCAGCGAAGTCCCTGCGAGCCGTCCGCGGGCGGAACGAACACGTCGGCGAAGCCGTCGTCGATCAGCGCCTCGACCTCGCTCTTGGTGCGGATGATCGGTGTGCCGTCGAGGTCGAGGCCGTTGTTCGCGGCGAGGTCGGCGAGCATCGCCTGGCCTGCGGGTGTACTGAAGGCAGCGTCGGTGTACTTCACGATGTTGATCTGCCAGATGCCCAGCGGGTTGTTGCTGAAGTAGCCGCCGCTGAGGTCGGCGATCAGGTCCTGCCTCTTGGGGAAGACCGCGCCGAGCGGGTTCGCGGCCTGGGGGAACTCGTAGACCTTGTATGAGTCGGCGATCTGCATCGCCTCGGCGCCGGCCTGGTTGTCCAGGAACGTGCCGAGGTTCAGGATGCCGGTGACGTAGAAGTAGATGACGTGTCCCGAGTGGTCGTACGCCCCGGCGTGGGCCAGGATTCGCACGTTGTTGAGATCCGGCCCGTTCTCCGTGTCGTCGATGATCGAGTTCGGCGGCGTGCCGTTGGGACGACCCGGAATGGCGGCAGGGTTGATCCCGTTCTCGAGGTAGAACGCGTCGGAGAAGTCGAACGGAGGGAGGTTGTTGCCGTCGGCAAGCGCGGTCGGAACAAGGGAGAGGCCAACGACGCACGCGGCGCCGAAGGTGCGAAGAAGAACTGGCATGCTGAGGCTCCTGGCCGGGGGTGGGAGTGAACGGGCGCGGCCGCTCGGGGGCCGGCGGTCGAGCAGAGGGGAGGTGCCGTCGTCCTGATACACGCGCGACGGCGGCGATGACTCCGGCCTGTCCTGCGACCTCGGGGACGCGCGCAAGGGGCGCCGGGCGCGGGATCCCCCCAACATGCCGGTGACGGGCCATTCGTGCCGTTCGGGACCGGCACCAGGTTCCGCAGTTCGCAGATTGCGCTACTCCGAGCTCATCCGGGAGCGGCCCTCGGGTTCTCCGCTTGAGTGGCCGTCCGACCGGATTCCGCACGGTCGGAACGACGCAGACCTTCCACTCGACGGCGTTTCGATCCGCAGCGATCTCGTGCGGATCGTGATCAGCCGCCGGCGAGAGGGCGAGCGCTGCGCACGGCGCTTGTGCGCCCTACTCGGTCAAGGCACGCTCAAGCTGCTCGCTGTCGATCTTGACCATGGTCATCATCGCCTGCATGGCCTTGCCGGACTTGGCCGGGTCCGGATCGCCGATCAGGTCGATCAGCACCTTGGGATCGATCTGCCACGACACGCCGAAATGG
>JAGQOG010000076.1 GCA_020427695.1 Phycisphaerales bacterium | reverse complement strand
GTTCCCGTCCCCGGCGTGCGCGTCGGCGAGCGGAGCGGACTCGAAGGCCTCGGCATGACCTCGCGGCGTCCCGGTCTCCTGAGGACGGCACTGGTGGTCATGGGAGCGGAGATGCGCGAGCTGGCCCGTTCGCCGGGACTGTACCTCTTCATTCCCCTGATCGTGATCCAGGTCACGGGCGTTTCCCTGTCGGCGACCGGCGCCTTCGACACCGAGGTGTTGGCGACGCCGGGCACGATCGCCGCGCGTTCGTTCAACACGGTGACCATCCTGTCGCTTCTGCTCCTTCTCTTCTACTTCACCGAGTCCCTTTGGCGCGAACACCGTTGGCGGGTGGCGCCAATCACCAACAGCACGCCCGCCTCGAGTGCGGCCATGCTCTTGGGCAAGATGGCCGCCATCCTCGTGGCGGTCGAAGTGCCGCTCCTCGCGGGGGTGATCGTGGCTGCCCTGGTGACATTGGGCATCCAGGCGGTCATGTCGAGCGCTGGCGGCGGAGCGTCGCTGGCCGACCTGATCGCGGTCGGGCCGTTCTTCCGCGTGTGGATCCCGTTCCTGCTGCCGACGGTGGTCCTCTGGATGGGCTTCCTGGCGCTGGTTTGGTCGGTCGTGCGCAGCCGCTTCGCCGTCTACGGCATCGCCTTGGCGGTGCTGGTCGGCACCGGCCTCCTGGTCCAGTTCGACAAGACCAATTGGGTCAGCAACTGGCACCTCTGGAGCGGCGTGCAGTGGACAGACTTCGGGCCGTTCCAGCTCGATCGATCGGCGCTGGTCCTGAATCGGCTCTTCGCATTGTCCCTCGCGGTGCTCTTCACGGCCTTGGCGCTCTGGATCTGGCCGCGCCGAATCCAGGATCCGCAGTCCACCCTGGCCGCGTTTCGTCCCGCGCGGGCCTGGCGCACCGCAACGTGGGCGCTCCTTTGGGCACTGCCGGCGCTGGTCCTCGGCACGAGTCTGGCCCTCGAGGTCCGCCACGGGCGCGAGGGCGGGATCCTGGAGCGGCGGGCGAAGAACTACCGTCGCGCGAACGTCGAAACCTGGAAGGACGCCGACCAGCCGGCGATCAAGGCCATCGATGCCGAGGTCGAGATCGATCCCGACGCCAGCGCGTTCGTCGTGAAGGGCACCTACACGCTGCGAAACGGACACGCCCGCGCGCTGCCACGGTTCGCGGTCACGCCCGGATCGACCTTCGAGGACCTGTCGTGGACGATCGACGGCCAGGCGGTCGCCGACGGCGACGGCGTCGCCCGCAACTCGGCGGGTCTCTGGGAGTTCACGCCCCGCGAGCCGATTCCGCCTGGCGGAGAGGTGCGGTTGGGATTCGCCTACCACGGCGTGCAGCCGCAACAGCCGGGGCGCAATCCGTCGGGCGCCTCGGAGTTCATCCTGCCCGCCGGCGTCGTGCTGACCGCGTTCAGCCCCTCGTTCCTCCCGGTGATGGGGTTCGTGGACGGCGTCGGGCTCGGCGATGGTCCGCCACCCGAGGGCAAGCGGCCCGAGCCCGAGGCGTGGCGCGGGGTCACGCCTCCCCTGTTCGGCTTCGGCTACGACACCATGGTGCGACTCGCCGTCACCGGTCCCGAAGACTTCCGATTCAACGGTCCCGGCGTGCTGCTCTCCGACACGGTCGCCGACGGGAAGCGCACCATGGTGTGGCAGACCGACGCCCCGGTTCGCATCGCGAACCTCGTGGGCGGCCGGCTGGTCGAACACCAGGGCGAGAGCACGTCGATCTGGCACCTGCCGGCACACCATTGGAACCTGGACGACATGCAGCTCGCCCTCGACTCGGCGCGCCACTGGTACTCGGAGTGGTTCTGGCCGTATCCGTGGAAGGAGCTGCGCCTGACGGAGTTCCCCGGCCTCGCCGGCTACGCCCAGGGGTTCG
>JAGQOG010000075.1 GCA_020427695.1 Phycisphaerales bacterium | reverse complement strand
CCCGACGCCCCCGTCACGCCGTCTCCTCCTCCACCACCCGCAACCATCCCTCCCGCATCGCCTTCGCCACCTCGCCCACGGCGCCCTTCCCGATCGGCTCCTTCTCAACCGCCACGACGGGCAACACGCCCCAGCTCGAATTGGTGAGAAAGACCTCGTCGGCGCCGAGGACGTCCTCGACCGAGAGCTGCCGGCGTTCGACCGGGAGTCGCCGCTCCTGGGCCAACTCGAGGATCACCCCGCGCGTGATGCCGGGCAGCACGGGGGCCGGCAACGCACCGGACATCTCTTCGCCCCGCGCGAACGGGGTGAGCAGGATGCCGTCCTTGACGAGGAACGCATTGCTGACGCATCCCGAAGCGAGGTGGTTCGTCACCGAGAACCAGAGCGCCTCGCTCCCGCCGGCGCGACCGGCGTGTTGGAGCGGTCGGATGCGGTTCCAGTAGCTCAGCGCCTTGTGACCGGCGAACGGGTCGAGGGGATTGGTTCGGGCGTCCGCGATCGTCACCATCACACCCTTTTCGAAGAACGCTTCGGGATACCGGGTGGGCGGCTGCGCAACGATGAGGACCGTCGGATCATGGCCTCCTTCGCCGGTGGACTGCAACAGGTTGAGGTCGCCTCCTGTCACCGTCAGCCGAAGACGCGCCTCGGCCAGTGCGTTCCGTTCGAGTGTCGCCTGGAGGGCATCGACCAGCGGCCCCGCGTGCAGCGACTCGCTCAGACCCAGGGTCCGTGCCGACTCGATCAGCCGATCGACGTGAAACCGCGGACGGAACACCTGGCCGTTCCGGGCGCCGAGCGTCTCGAAGAGCCCGACCGCATGCTGAAGTCCGGCGTCGAAGACCGAGACCCGCGCCTCGTCGCGCGGCACGAAGCGACCGTTGAGGAAGAGGTGCATGGGTCAAGGAAGGTAGCAGGTATCAGGTGGCAGGTACCGGGTATCAGGTATCGGGTATCAGGGCGCGCGGACGGCTGGGCGCGTCGGACACATGACGCTCGTGGACGCTCGGCGGGCCGACGGGCAAGCCGTCGACCCGCAGGCAAATTGCGTTCAACCACGGCCGCAAGCGTTCGTGCGATCCCGAACGACCGGCACCGCCAACGCCCCTCCGTTCGCGGAGGTGACCGCCAGCACGCGACCCTACGGCGCCGGTCCGCCCACCACCCCCACAATCCCGATCTTCGCCGCATCCCCGTCGTGCCGCAGGCGCAGCACGAGCACGACCTCATCCCCGATGCGCACGGTCGCGGTGTGGGTCGCGGAGCCGTCGGCGCGGGGCGTGTCGTCGCCGCGAACGACGGTGACGGTGGCCATGCCCTGGCCCGCCCGCACTGCGTTGCCCACCGCCGCGAGGCGGCGCGCGACCTCGTCACGCAGCAGCGCGTCGGTCCCCCGCAGGTCGGGCCGCCGGGGCGGATCCGCCACCACCGCGTCAACCACCGCCAGGGCGAACGCGGTGGCGTCGGCATCGTGCTGAAGACCGCGCGAGCGGCTCCACCACGCGATGCCCAGCGCCACCAGGACGATGATCAGCGGGAAAATCGAGAATCGGCGCACGATGGCAGTCTACGCGAAGCCCCCTCCGACCGAACCGGAGCGAATGCCCGCTCGGGCGTCTGCACGCACCGGGCGCTCAGCGCGACGCACCTTCGCGCCACGCCTTCATCGCCATGCGGTACGCCGGGGCGTCGAAGTCGGTGCCGGCGAGTTGGGGATCGCACGCGAAGAGGCGCCGCTGGAGCGTGGCCGCCAAGGGGCTGCGCGGGGCGGGTCCGGTCTCGGAAACCTCGCCGCGATACACCCGCATCTCCTCGGCACGGTTGAAGCCGAGGGTCTCCGACGACCGCACCAGCCGCTCGAGCGCGACAAGCTGCTGGAGCGCTGCCCCATCGCCGTCGACGAGGAGCCGCGACGCCACGGCGCCCAGGTCCTGGGGTCCGCACTGCCGGAGCGCCTGGTCGAGCCCGCTCCGGTCCGCAGCGGCAAGCCAGTCGTAGCTCTGCACGAACCGACGCATGATCCGGGCGGGAACGCGGGCGATCACGGCCTCGTACGGTGCCGCGTTCGCCGCGCCGAGGAGCGCCGGAGCGGTGGGAGCATCGTCCAGCACGGCTTCGCCTGCGGCGATTGCGGTGCATTCCGCTTCCGTCGGCATGCGGATGCCGAGCAGCGCGGGCGGCACGATGCGGGCGAAGCCTTGGCGAGAACGCGCTTCGTCGATCTCCGGGAAGGCGATCCGAGTATCGTCGTCGCCAAACTCGAGCCCCTGGGCGGCGGCGGTCGCCGCTGCGACGTCGTTCGAACCACCGCCGGTCGGCAGGGTCGGCACACCTGGGACCACGGGCGGACGAGGCGGCACCACCGGGGGCACCGGCGGCGCGAGCGCAGCCTGCGGCGTCAGATCGAGCACCTGGCCCTGAAGCCCGACGATCTGTGCAGGCAACACGGCGTTGGCAATCTGCACCTTGGCGAAGGCCCCAAGCGTGCCGGAGGCGTCGGCACTCGCCACGGGTGAACCGAACACCGGCGTGCCGAAGCCGCCGACCGCGATCGGCGCCACCTTGAATGCGAACTTCCCGCCCGCCACGAAGTCGAGGCCGTTGTCCTCCGAGAACGAGCCGTCGGCGTTCAGCACCTGCCCGCGCTCGCGGGTGAGCAGGAGGATGGTGTTCGCGTCGATCGCGATGTCGCCCAGGGCCGAGAGATCGCCGAGCGTCGCGCTGCCGGCGAGCACCTTGAGGTCGCCTGCCGTCGTGAGCTTCTGATTCTGACCCATCTTGAACTCGGCGCACTCGAAGACGATGTCGCCATCGGCGGCGATGCTGGCGATCGCCGGCACGGCGATCGTCTGGGCGAGATTGACGTTCAGGAGGATCTCCTCGACGGCCTTCACGAGGCTGCCGGAGAACGTCACGATCCCGGCGGCCGAGCGGACCTCGAGCGACTCCAGGGCGGAACCGGCGCCTACGCTGCCGACCAGTCGGATGTCGCCGAGCGACTCGATCTCGAGCGCGTGCCCGCCGTCCACGGTGCCGTCGAACGTGACCGCCGTCGTGCCGTTCACGACGGTGTCGGTGACGAGTTGGACCGGTCCGACGATGGCAAGCGTCCCGTTCACCGTGACGGCGGGACCGAGCACGACGAGGTTGGCGCCGGAGAGGACGAGGTTGCCGGCGGGCTTGACCGTCGTGCCGTCGATGACGAGCTGCCCGCTGGCGCTGGCCGCCTGGGCGACGTTGTTGGCGGCGAAGGACACGGACGGTCCGACCAGATGCAGATCGCCCGCGGTGGCGCTGGTCGTTGCGCCCTTCAGCACCACGCCGGCCTGGCCCTCGAGGGTCAGGTTCTTCTGCGCCTTGGTCGCGTTGCCGTCGATCGTGAGGAGCGTGCCGGCGGCCGCCTTCTGGGCGATGGCGTCGTTGGCGAACTGGATCGCCGGTCCGCGGAGCGTGAGCGCTCCGGTATCGGCGGAGGTCTTCACGCCGCGAAGGAGCATCGTGTCGCCCGCCTCGAGCGTGAGGTTGAGCGCCGTCTTCTGCACGCTTCCCGTCGCCTCGAGGGTGGAGCCGGCGGCGGCCGACTGGTGGATCTTGTTGTTGCCGAACAGGGTGAGCGGCGCGTCGAGACGAAGTCCGCCGTCGTCGGTCGACACGGTCGAGCCGTAGAGACGGAGCGCGGAGCCGGCCTCGAGCGCGAGATCGCCGCTCGGCTTCGCGACCTTCGCCGAGATCCCGAGGACCTGGCCCGCATCAACGGCCTGGTTGCCCGCGCCATCGAACAGCACGTTGTCGCCCGCGAGGAAGACCGAGCCGCCGCCGTGGACCGTGGCGCCTTCGATCCGCATCTGGCCCATCGGGGACGCGGCCAAGTGCAGGTCGCCCGCGGCCTTCGAGACCGACGCGTTCAGATCCACATCGCCCGCGGTCGACGCCAGCGTTTGGCTTCCGGCACCGGTGAACGTCACGGCCGAACCGCCGCCCGCAGCGCCAAGCAGGATGTCGTCGTGCGTCAGCACGTCGCCGCCGATGGCGACATCGCCCGTCGCGGCCAGCGTCCCGAGGTGACCCGCCGGGACCTTGCCCACGTCGCCGGAGAACGTCGTCTCGGCCGCGTGAACCACGAGGTCGTTCGCCTCTCCCGCCGCGCTGTTCACGGCATCGGCGAACGCAACCGACGTGGCGTCGCCGGCGTGTCCGGACACCACGACGTCGCTGGCGATCACGACCGCACCGTGGATGACCGCGGTGTCCACCGACATGCCGGCATCCAGCGTGACCGAACTACCTTCGACGACGAGCTCGCCGGCGCCGAGCGAACCCGCATGTTCGATGGTCCCCAAGGCGCCGAGTCCGTCCTTGGCCTGCATCTGCACGGTGGCACCGGCGCCATCGATGACGCCCGAGGCCGTGTTGCGGATCGCGACCGAGTAGAGGTCGCCCGCACCCAGGACGATTTGACCGCCCGTTCCGGCGCGGAGCGTGCCGGCGTTCTCGACGCCCGTCGCGCTGCTCGGAGCGCTTCCCTGGTCGATCGACACGAACACCTGCGTATTCGGACCGTTGGGCGACAGGGTCACCTCGCCCGTCGAGGCCACCATGGCGAGCACGCCGCCGGGGCCAACGTCGATCGTGCCGGTGTTGACGATGCTGTTGCCGACCAGGTGCACGCGGCTACCGAGGATGGTGCCGTGGTTCTCGACCGCGTTGGACAGCCCGGTGAAGCGGTCGATGCCGCCGAGGAAGTCGCTGTCGGTCATCGAGCCGGCGGCGGCGTAGAGCTGACCCACGTTCACGAGACCCGTCGGCCCGATGAACACGCCGGCGGGGTTCACGATGTAGACGATGCCGTTGGCGGTGAGCTGCCCGTTGATCGTCGTGGGGAAGTTGCCCTGCACGCGGTTGAGGATGCGGGCCGAGGCGTTGGGCTGGTTGAACACGACCGACTGGTTCTGGCCGATCGAGAACTGGCTGTAGTTGACGATCGCCGTCTGAGAACCCTGCTGGATGATCCAGGAGTTGCCGACCGGCGTGATGGTCACGCTGCCGCTCGCGACCTGGGGATCGACGACGTCCGCGTTGGCGGCTTGGACCATGCTGGCGGTGAGGATCAGGATTCCCGCCCGCGACACCTTCCTCAGAAACGCATCAATCTCGCACCGGCATCGATCGCTTGCATTCTGGGCCATGGGGTCCGCACTCCAGTTCTTTGGTTGTCTTCGACGATGGACCGCGCGAATGCGGCCCGACGTCGAGGGAGCCATCCATTCCCAATCGACTCTAACTCCCTATTCGACAAGGGGAAGCGGCTGTTCCCGAAAGGCCTCCGCGGCGTTCCGTTCAGCGCGGCAGGTCCGAAGATCAAGGTTGGCGCAAGACCGGTAACGACGACCGCGGAGCCGGCGTCTTCCCCGCGCCTCCCGTGGATGTCCAGCCGTTGCCTTCGGTGCGACAACGAGTGGGATCGCTTCGAGTGGTCGCACCGCCGGCGTGCGTGCTCGTTCCCCCGCAGAAGGTCCGATCACGTCGTTGGTGATCCTCACGCCAGTCGCGCCACCTACGTCCATCTCACGTCGCGCGTCCATCCAACGCCGCTCGCCCGGACCAACCGGCTCGCGCCGTGTCCGTGTGCGTCCCGTACGACGCCGATTGCCGGGATCGAGGCGGTCGACTCTTCTCTCGCTGGCACCGGACCTTTAGAATTCGGTCATTCCGACGGGCAGTTTCCGACGGGTCAATCCTCCCTGGAAGGTCAAGACGATGACGATGACGATGACATCCGCAACGCCCGCCGTTCGTTCGCGCTGCCGCGCCCGCTCGCGGTTCCGAACGGCGGCTCTCGCCGTCCTCGCTGCGGTGCTTCCGCTCGCCGCATCGGCCAGCGCCGACACCGACGAGTTCGCGATCGCGCTGAACCAGGTCGTGAGCAACGGGAATCCTGGGCCCGGCGCCGGCAACCTCGAGGTCAACGGTGCGGTGGACATCTACACGTTCACCGCCGATCCCGGCGCGGAGGTCTACTTCAACGAGGTCAACACCACGAACTGCAGCATCACGTGGACCCTCGAAGACGCCGGAGCCAACACGATCTTCAGTCAGCCGTTCGGCCAGTGCGGCCCGGACGCGGGCGTCTTCATCCTCGACGGGGGCACGTACACGCTGACCTTCGAGATTCCCGGCGGATCCGGGACCGGGATCTACTCGTTCGTCCTCGTGACCCCGGACAATGCACAGCAATTCTCGATCGCTCTGAACGAGGTCGTGAGCAACGGGGTGCCTGAAGCCGGCGCCGGCAACCTCGAGTTTCCCGGAGCGGTCGATGTCTACACGTTCACCGCCGAACCGGGAACGAGCGTGTGGTTCAACGAGATCAACACCACCAACTGCGCCATCACGTGGACGCTCACGGACGAATCGGAGTCGGTCCTGTTCAGCGAGCCGTTCGGGCAGTGCGGACCGGACCCCGGCGTGCTTCTTCTCGACGGCGGCACGTACACGATCCGCGTCGACGATCCGAACGGGAATTCGACTGCTGTCTACTCCTTCGACCTGATCACGGAAGAGAGCGCTCAGCACTTCGACATCGGCCTCGATCAGGTCGTCAGCAACGGCGTCCCCGCGCCGGGCGCGGGGAATCTGGAGTTCCCGGGCGCCGTGGATCTCTACACCTTCACCGCCAAGCCCGGGACGGAGGTGTTCTTCGACGAGGTGTCGACGACCAACTGCTCGATCACCTGGACGCTCTCGGACGAGTCGGACTCGATCCTCTTCAGCGAGCAGTTCGGACAATGCGGACCCGATGCGGGCGTGCTCACGCTCGACGGCGGCACCTACACGATCCGCATTGAGATTCCGAGCGGCAACGGCACCGGAATCTACTCGTTCGTGCTGGTGACGCCGGACTCCTACCAGCACTTCGATCTGGATCTGTACCAGCTCGTGAGCAACGGGATGCCGGCCGCCGGCGCCGGCAACCTGGAGACGCCCGGCGCCGTGGACATCTACACGTTCACCGCGGATCCAGGCACGGAGGTCTTCTTCAACGAGGTCTCGACAACGAGCTGCGCCCTTGTCTGGTCGCTTCGCAACGGAAGCGACGAGCTTCTCTTCAGCGAGCAGTTCGGCCAGTGCGGGCCCGATCCGGGGACGCTCGTCCTCGACGGCGGCACCTACACGTTGCGGGTGGAGGAACCCTCCGGAAACCTCACCGCCCAGTATTCGTTCATCCTCGTGACGCCGGCCAACTACGAGTTCTTCGACATCGAGTACGGACTGCCGGTCCTGAACGGCTTCCCGGCCGCCGGTGCCGGCAATCTGGAGAAGCCAGGCGCCGTGGACATCTACACGTTGAGCAGTCAGCCGGGCGACGAGGTGCTCTTCAACGAGATCGGAACCAGCACCTGCCTGACGACCTGGACGGTGCGCAACGAAGCCGGCGAGCTGCTGTTCAGCCAGGAGCTCGGCCAGTGCGGTCCGGATCCGGGCGTGTTCGTGCTCGACGGCGGCGACTACACCATCCGGGTCGAGGTGCCGTCGGGCAATCTGACCGCGACCTACAGCTTCGCCATCTGCTCCGTCCACTCGCCCGACCTCAACTGCGACGGCCATGTGGACGGCGCCGACCTCGGACTGCTCCTCGGGCTCTGGGGCTCCCGCGGCCCGACGGGCGATCTCAATCAGTCCGGCGGTGTTGACGGCGCGGATCTGGGCCTGCTGCTCGGTGCTTGGACGGGCTGAGGGAGGACGGCGGCGATGGTCGGATGGTCGGCGGGCGGGCATGAGGCGATCGCTCGGGGCGAACCGGTGCGCGGTGCCGCGCAGGGACGGTTGCGTCACACGGCCTGGAAGGCCGTGGCACCCAACGCGCTCGTGGCACCCAACGCGCTCGTGGCACCCAACGCGCTCGTGGCACCCAACGCACGGGAACATGCGTTCTAGAACGCCAGCGTCCCCACGAAGGAGAGACGGTTCGATCCGGCGTTGGCCAAGCCCGGCACGTCCTTCAGTGCGAAGCCCCAGTCGACGCGGATGTTGAGGTTCCGCTTGAGCTGGAGCTCGAAGCCGATGCCGGTGCCGAGCAGGGTGCTGTCCTGCTCGAACGGAAGCGGGTTCGCCTGGAGCGTCTGACCCACGTCGAAGAACGCGCGCAGCATGAGATCCCAGTCCGTCGAGCCGTAGCCATACTGCGGCGACAGTCGGAACGGCTCGCCCACGCCGAAGAGCGGCTGCGGATTGCGCTCGAAGCCGAAGAGGTACGGCACGTGCAGCCGGTACTCGGCATTTGCCACCAGCAACGTGTCCCCGGCGACCACCGACTGCGGGTATCCGCGCACGGAGTACAGGCCTCCGGCGACGCCCTCCTCCTGGGGGATCAGACGGCTGTTGAAGGAGTACTGGCCACGGAACCGGAAGTAGAGCTCGTGGGCCAGCGTCCCCTGGCGCGGATCCCTCTGGAAGAGCGGGTCGAGGTAGAAGCTCTGGACGAGGTCCCAGCGGAGAATCTCCCACTGCTCGGACGGGAAGAGACGGCCAAGCCGATTGAGCTCGAACTGGGAAACGTCCGTTGCGCCGGGCAGGTTGAACTCGAACTGCACGGAAAGGTCCGTGATCGCGTCCCGCGCGAAGCGCTGGGCACGCACGCCGACGTACGGCACAAGGAAGTCCTGCTGGCCCTCGACGAGAACAAGCTCGTTGTTCACCTTCGTGTCGAAGTAGCGCAGGCCGCCAACCAGATCCACGAACAGCTTCCTCGCCTGGAAGAAGTTCCAGGCCAACTCGCCACCCACGCCGTAGGACGATCCGGAGAACCGCTGGAAGTTCCGACCGACGTCGGACGCGGTGTACTCGCTCCACGTTCCGTACACCTTCCAGCGCAACCGCTCGAGTTCGCCGACCGGGGCATCGAAGTAGCCCGAGAATCCCTGCGAGTCGACGAAGTTCGAGGTGACGTACTCGGCGGCGAGAATCTCGTCGTTGCCGAAGAGATCGCTGTGGAAGAACCCGAAGCGCTCCTGCCAGTAGCCCGTCTGCGAGGTTCCCGTGTTGCCGCCCTGGAGGTAGACGAGCCACGGCTTGTTCTCGCCGACGAGGTAGTCGAGGCCGATCGACCCCGGTGGCGGTGCACCGTGATCCGCCGGCACCGAATCGGGGGTCAATCCCGGCGTGACGGCGGCGTCCACGCGGCGGTTCGGATGGCGCGACTGAAGATCCAGGTAGTCTTCGAGCTGTTGCCGGGTGAGGATCGCCCGCGAAGGATCGCCCGGCTGGATGGGCGACCGCTCGCGGTAGCGGGCGTGTCGCGGATGGTTGATGCGATCGTCGGTCGGCACGCGATCGCCGGAGGCGACCGTGCGCACCGAGTTGACGACGCCCGGCGTGGCCTGCAGTGCGACGGCCTGCGTTCCCGGCGCGAGCGGCCGGCCCCAGCCGTCGAGTTGGCCCGGCGCGAGGTTCACGAAGACGGCCATGAGCCCGGCATCGGTGAGCTGCTCCAGCACCGCTTCGACCACGGCCCGGACGGCCGCGGTCGACATCCGCCGCGGTGCGGCGGGATCGATCGAGCCGATCTCGACCGTGACGGCGCCGGCACCAGGATGCCAGTCCACGAGATACGGCTGTCCGGCATCGTCGGTCACCCGGTAGAGCGTGACGGTCGTGCGCCGCAGGATCTCCTCTGGCGCCGGCAACACCTCGCTGTCGAGGTACCGTGCCACCTCCTCGGGATCGGACCATCCCGCCTGCGGCAGCACGTAGACAAGCGAGAACCCGCCCACGTCGAACGCCGGCTCATCGGCGGGCCCGACGTACGCGACGACGAGCGGGAGCGTGGCGTCGCCGTTCGGCCGCAGGTCGCGCCCGGACGCGTCGATGCTGGCGTCGTCCGGGGCGACGAACACGTAGATCGCGGGACGCATGCCCTCGGGTGTCTGCACGGTCCTTCCCGCCATGACCGCCTCGCGCACGGCGCCGGCGACGGCGTCGAGCGCCGTTCGATCGAGTCGGCCCGCGACTTCGGGGAGCAGCATCGGCGCGGCGGTCGACCCGACGGGGGCCGCCGTCAGCACGCCGTCGCCGGCTTGCACCAGGCGAACGGCAATGCGATCCAGCTCGAACGGCCGTTGCGGATCGTCGGGATCGCGGCGGAGACGGTCGAGCGCGGCGGCAAGTTGCTCGAGCGAAACGAGTGCCTCGGAGTTCGCGGCGTCCGGCGTCGGGCCGGACGCCTGGCGCGCCTGGTCGAGGATCGCGTCGACCCGGCCCGCGATGGCACGGACGGCGGACGCATGCAGTGCCGCGACCCCGGACGAGGACAGCGATCCCAGCGCCATGAATGTGGCGGGAATCGACGCGTCGCCGGTGCCGGTGCCTGGCGGGCCGATCAGGGCATCGCCGACTCGAACGAGAGCGACGGTCTCGGTGGCGACGCCGAACGGATCGTTCGGGTTTGACGCGACGAACACATCGAGGAGGGCGGCGACCTCCGCGAGGTTCGCCGCGGGATCCTCGAACGGCGGCAGCCCGACCTCGCGGTGGTAGCCGACGCGGATGGACGAGACGGGGTAGGTGGCATCGGCGGCGTGCGCGACCGATCCGACGACGAGTGCGCACAGGAGCGCGATGGCCCGGAGCGCGCGACGTGTGCCATTGATGAGTGCGAGTGTGCCACCGATTGCCCTGCTTGGAGGGCAGTCGGTGCGCAAGGCCTCCGATTCACACCCAACGCACCGACTGACCGCACAACCGGCCAATCGGTGGCACCCGCCTTGGGGCCTCACGCCGCACCTCCGCCGAGTTCGGCGAGGCCCGCGACGCTGCCCGAGGAGCGCCCGCTCAGCTCCGCGTGCTTCAGCAGGTACTGCATCACCACGACCATGACCGTCGCGTGCGACCAGCTCAGCGGGCTGACGGAGATCGGGGCGCCGGTGTGCGGGTGGTACTGCTCGGCGAGCACGCCGGAAGGAGCGGCCCGCGCGATGGCCCAGTCGAGGTAGCGCAGCGCGTGCTGGAGCGCCCCCACGTCCGTGGCGGCCGCGATCTCGTACTGGGCCAGCCACAGCGTGCAGATGACCCACGGGTTCCCCGGCACCGCTTCGATGTCGTTGCGCTCGATCTGGTGGTAGTAGTCGTGCTCGTAGCGGGCCACGCCCCCGATCGGCGTCTCGACCCAAAGGCGCTCCCGCACCGCCGCCATGTGCGCGGCGACGGCGGGATGGCTGGCCGGCAGGGCATCGAAGGCGAAGAGCGCGTACGCCGAAGCGTCGAGGGTCATGTCGAGCCGGTACGTGCCGTCCTGGAGCAGTGTCGCCGTCCGGGCGAAGCGATCGAGATCCGGGCGCCACATGTGACGCATCATGGCGCCGCGCATGCGCTCGGCCCCCTCGTCCATTTCGGACGCCCGATCGAGGGCGCCCATGTCTCGGGCGAACGCCGCGGCCGCCCGCAGCGCACCGATCGTGGCGGCTACCGTGAACAGGTGGACGCCGCGGCGCTCCTCCCAAAGGTCCCAGCTCGGCTTGGGCAGGCCGTTGTGATCCCGGTGAGCGAGCATCCACTGCGCGGGCGGGATGACGAGCGTGTTGTAGAGCTTCTTCACGAACTCGACGTCGCGGAAGACCTGAAAGTGCTTCCGCAGCGCCCACACCACCAGCGCCGTCTCGTCCTGCTGGATGGGGAGGACACGCTCGCCGTCCACGGTCCAGGGGTGCCAGCTCGAGGCCAGCGTGCCCGATGGGTTGTACTTGTGCAGGAAGTAGCCCTCGGGCTCGATCACCTGCTCGCAGAACCGGAAGAACGCGCGGCTCAGCTCGCTCTGACCGCAGAGCACGAGTGCGTGCGCCGCGAGGGCCCCGTCCCGGGGCCACATGTAGGAGTAGGTGTCGCCGGCGAAGTGCGTGATGTCGCTGTCGTTGGCGGCGATGATCGCGCCGCCGCTGTCGATCTGCGTGCGCAGGATGAGGTGGCTGCGGATGAAGAGGTCGCGCACCGGCTCCGGCAGCGGCGCATACGTGACCGGCTCCTTGGTGGCCCAGAGCCGCCAGTACGCCTCGGTGCGGTCCATCATGCGCTGCGGCGTCTTGTCGAGCACCTTCTCGTTCAGTCCCTTCACCGTGGCGTAGTCGTTCCCCGCGAGGAGCCAGTACATGCACCGGGCACTGCCCTTTGGCGGAAGGGAGAGGTTCATGCCGACGGTCGAGTCGACGGACCCTTGCGCAATCGGGTTGCGGCTCAACTGGCCGTCCTCGGCGTCGCGCCAGGTGCCTTCTGCCTCGCCGATCCGCTTCGCGCCGGTGGCCCACTGGTCCACACCCGGCTTGCGCTCGCTGCACGCGTTGATGAGGAAGTACGTGCCGTCCTTGTAGTGCACCAGGCCGAACGTGGCCGGGTCGTAGTTGACGGTGTCGCCCACGGGCGAGCCGCCGACCGAGATGTCGTGGTGGAAGAACACCCGCGCCTCGCGCGGGCGGTCGAGGAGGTTCGTGACCAGCACGCGGCGAATGTAGACCGGACTGTAGTAGTCGACCGCGTCGTTGCACATGAGCTCGATGCCGAGCCGATCGTTGCGCAGCCTGGCCTCGGTGACCATCGTGTCCGGCTTGTAGAGGAGATGCCGGCTCCACTCGGGCGACTCGATCCAGGCAAAGGCGCCATCCACCCACACGCCGAATCGCTGCACATGGCCCGAGGTGTGGTTGGGCATTCCCACCCGCGGCCAGTAGATGTCGCGGATGCGGTAGTGGTGGTCGAAGGTAACGAGCATCTCGCCGTTGCCGACGGGAATGTCACGGGGCATGCGTCTGGTCTCCTCGAGTGTCGCGTCGTGCGGCCGTGCGGGCGGCAAGATCGACCGCGCCCAAGTTCGCCGGCAGCGTGGCTCTCATCACATCCCGGCCAGGAGCTGGGCGGCGATGGCGACCGGATCGTTGGGATCGACGGACTCCTGCGCCTGGTCGCCCATCGCGGCCACCCGATCCCGCAGGTCGCCGACATAGGAGATCTGGACCCCGAAGTTTTCGCCCACCTTGACCGCCCGGCCGAACCCGATCACCCGGTTGTTCACCAGGACCTCGAGTTCGGCGTCCGCGTCCTTTGGAAGCTCGATGATCGCGCCCGGGGCGAGGTGGATAACCGCCTCCAGGGCCATGGCACGTTCCGCGATCTGGACGATCAGCGGCACCTCCAATTGGAGGATGGCGGAGAGGTCGGCGGGCATAGAGGAGTTATCGGCAGGCGGAGGGCCTTGGGATAGCGGGAATTGGGGAACACGGGGCGTCGGCGTTGCCGACCGGCGCTGAGGACGGCGGGCGGGGGCCCGCCGGATCCTGGCGGGCCGACCTGGCCGGGCCAGGATCGACCCGTGGGAGACCTTGATCACAACAACCGTCCTTCGTCGGACGGTTGGTGTGATCGATCCAATTCTGTTGCGGGTCGATTCCTCGCGGAGCGAGGTCGGCCCGTCAATCAAGCGAGGCCGCTCCCGCGGCCTCTCCTCAGTACGAGTCGGCGCGAGCCGACACCCGAGTCGGCACCGCCGACACCCCCGCCCTACTCCCCATCCCAGCGCCGGAACACGAGGCTCACGTTGTGGCCACCGAACCCGAAGGAGTTGTTGATGGCGTGGCGGATACTCCGCTCCTGGGCCATGTTGGGCACGAAGTTCATCGCGAAGCCTTCGTCCGGATGGTCGAGGTTGATGGTCGGAGGCAGGACGCCCTCGCGCAGCGCCAGCACCGTCGCCACCGATTCGATTCCGCCGGCGGCACCGAGGGCGTGACCCGTCATCGACTTGGTCGAACTCATGGCGAGTTCGGAGGCGTGCGACCCGAACAGCGCGGTGACGGCGCGAACCTCCGCGGCGTCGCCAAGCGGAGTCGAGGTTCCGTGCGCGTTGATGTAGTCGACGTCCCCCGGGTCGATTCCCGCGTCGGCCAGCGCGACCCGCATCGCCTGCGTGGCTCCCCGTCCGTTCTCGTCCGGCGCCGCGATGTGGATCGCGTCCCCCGACGACCCGAATCCGATCATCTCCGCATGGATGGTCGCGCCGCGGGTCTTGGCCTGCTCAAGCTCTTCCAGAACGAGCACGGCCGCGCCTTCGGCCAGCACGAAGCCGTCGCGATCCCGGTCGAACGGCCGGGAGGCCCGGGCGGGGTCGTCGTTGCGGGTGCTCAGGGCCTTCATCGCGGCAAAGGAACCGATGCACAGCGGCGACACTGCTGCTTCGCTCCCGCCCGCCAGCACCACATCGGCATCACCGCGCTGGATCATGAGGTACGCCGCACCGATCGCATGGCCGCCGGTGGCACACGCCGTCGCGGTGCACGTGTTCGCGCCCTGAAGATCGAACCGGATCGAGACGTTCCCCGCACAGGCATTGACCATCAGGCGGGGAACCGTGAACGGGCTGATCTTCCTGGGTCCGGTCCGAAGCAGCCGATCGTGGCCCTCCTCGATGGTGAGGATGCCGCCGATGCCCGAACCGATTGCGACGCCGCGCCTGGTAGGGTCGCCGGCACCGAAGTCGATTCCGGAATCGCGGGCCGCCTCGGTCGCCGCCGCCAATCCCAGGGCACAGAATCGATCCATGCGCTTCAACTCGCGCGGATCGATCACCGCCGTCGGATCCCAATCGCGAACCTCGCCCGCGATCCGCACGGTCCACTCGTCGCTCTGCTCGAACGCGCGGATCGTATCGATGCCCGGCCGGCCATTGCACATGGCGCGCCAGGCCGTGGACACGTCGTTCCCGACCGGGGACAGCAGACCCAGCCCGGTCACCGCCACTCGGCGGCACGGCAAGCTCTTCGCAGCAGTTCTCATCGCTCGGCAGGATCCTGCGTGGGGCCTGGCCACCCGAGGCGAACCCTGTCGGCCGCGAGACGGGCCGGCAGAACCGCCCTCGGAACTGCCATTAGGCGTTCAGGCTCTGCTTGATGAAGTCGATGGCCTGTCCGACGGTCTGGATCTTTTCGGCCTGCTCGTCGGGAATCGAGGTCTCGAACTCGTCCTCGAACTCCATGACCAGCTCGACGGTGTCGAGACTGTCGGCGTTCAGGTCGTTCGTGAAGCTCGTCTCGCGCGTGATCTCAGACTTCTCGACGCCCATCTGCTCGGCGACGATCTCGATCACCTTGGTCTCGATCTCGGGTTCGGTCACGTGGAATCTCCTGAACTGGCCGGTGCCACCCGGTGGCAACGGAAGGACAATATAGCGGCATGGCCTCTCCCGTTGAAGCCGGGCGGAGGACGGCGATCAGTGGGAAAGTCCCCCGTCCACCACGAGCACCTGGGCGGTCAGGTAGCCCGCGAGGTCCGAGGCGAGGAAGGAAACGACGTGGGCGATCTCCTCCGACCGGCCGAATCGGCGGAGCGGAAGCCCCTTGATGACCTCGTCCTTCAGCTCTTGGGGCAGGGACGCGGTCATGTCCGTCTCGATGAAGCCGGGAGCAACCACGTTGGCGGTGATGCCCTTGGACCCGAGCTCGCGGGCGATGGTCTTGGTCAGCCCGATCAGTCCGGCCTTGGCAGTGGCATAGTTGGCCTGGCCCGGATTGCCCATCAAGCCGCTGACGGACCCGATGTTGATGATCCGGCCCCACTTGCCCCGCATCATCGGTCGGGCCGCCGCCCGACAGGCCACGAAGACCGATCGCAGGTTCACCGTGAGCACGCTGTCGAAGTCGTCGTCGGACATGCGAAGGAAGAGCCCGTCGCGGGTCATCCCGGCGTTGTTGACGAGGATGTCGAGCCGTCCGTGCGTCGAGGCCACCTCCTCCACCGCGGCCGTCACCGCCTCGCCATCGGTCATGTCCACGACACGCGTCTCGGCCGATCCCCCGGCCGCGGCAATCGCGCCGCGCACGGCCTCAAGAGCTTCGGGGGAGCGCGCGGTGAGCACCACATGGCAGCCGTCGGTCGCGAGGCGCGCGGCGATCTCCTTGCCGATCCCTCGGCTGGCTCCGGTGACGATGGCAACGCGACGCTCGATGTGAACCTCCCATGCGGCGAGACGGTGGCGAGACGGTGGCGAACTGCCCCCCACCCCCCCGAACGGACAGCGTGGCGAGATCCACGCTGCCAATCAAAAAAACACGCACGCCCGTCCGGCAACCGGACGGGCGTGCGGATTGTAACGACTTCAGCGCCGCTCGGGCGCCGCACGATCAGCGACCGCCGGGGGACGGCATGAACGGCGGCGGATCGATCGGATCCTTCACCGGTCGCTTGCCGGGACTGCCGGGACCGCGCGGACGAGCAGGGCCGGGGCCGCCGCCGCCCTCGCTGGACGACATGTCCTCCGCGTCCTCCTTCTTGTCGAAGGACTGTTGCGGAACAGTGACGAGTTCGTCCGGCTGGTCGGCCTTGGCCAACTCGTCGCTGAGGACCTTGTACCAGGCGCCGATCCAGTCCTCGCCGCTGAGCTGGTTCATGATGCCGGGGGGCGTCGGTTCGGCGTCGAACATCGCCGTCGCGTTGTCGATGTGGTAGGTCCAGAGCTGCGGCTCGAAGTTGCGACCCACATGGAAGACCGCGAGCACCGCGGGATCGCCCAGCGGGCTTCGTCCCGCGCGAAGATCGACGCGTGCGATGCCCTCGGTCGCCTTGGCCCAGGAGCCGTCCTTCTGCATCGCCTCAAGCTGGAGCCGGTCGGGAAGCGACATGAACTCCCCCGCCGTCGAGCCGTCGCCACGCACGATCGCGTCGAAGAACTGAAGCACGGCGACGCGGGCATCCTCGCTGGCGGGCGCCAGCTCCTCTGGAAGCCGAACGCGCTGATCGATGGCCAGTCGCGACATCAGCTCTTCGATCGTGGCCACGCGCGGCGGCGGCGGCGGAGGCGGCGGCGGTGGTGGTGCCACGACCACTGGCTTCTCCTCCTCGCCACCACACCCGGCGAGGAACATCGACGACAACACGATGGCGGCCAGTCCCAAGCCGACGCCCGCCCAGCGAGGGGCGTGTCGGGGGGAGGATGGACTGCGCTTCGACTTACGGTTGGTCATGGTTGGTCACCTCGCAGGATCGGTTGATCCGCCGCATCAGGCCCTTCAGCACGGTACCCGGTCCGAGCTCGTGATACTTGAGGCAACCCGCCGCCACAAGTCCAGCGCACGATTCCGCCCATCGCACCGGCCGAACGATCTGTTCGACGAGCCGCTGGCGGACGAGTTCCGGGTTCCCGGGCACATGGGGCTCGGCGGTCACATTGGACCACACCCGAACCCTCAGATTCCCCAGTTCCACCCCCTCCAGGGCCGTTGCCATCGCGTCGGCGGCGGGTTGCATCAGCGGAGAGTGAAAGGCACCCGCCACGGTGAGCTTCGATGCCCGGAGCCCCGCGGCAGCCGCCGCCTCGACCGCCCGGTCGCATGCCGCCAGCGACCCCGACAGGACAATCTGCCCCGGGGCGTTGAAGTTGGCACACACCAGGACATCGCTGCCGCGGGCCTGGTCGCATACCGCCTGGGCCTGGGCTTCGTCCGCACCGATGACGGCGACCATCCCGCCCTGCGAGCGGACGGCCGCGTCCTGCATGAGCCTGCCGCGCTCGGCCACCAGACGAAGGCCATCCTCGAACGAGAAGGCCCCCGCCAGGAACAGCGCCGTGTATTCGCCAAGCGAGAGACCCGCGGCCGCGTCGAATTCGCCGACCGCGCCGCGTTCGCGCAGGCCTTCGAAGCACGCCACCGAAACGGTGTAGATCGCGGGCTGGCTGATGTCCGTTTGGTTCAGGCGATCGACCGGTCCACCGAAGCACAGCTCGCTCAGGTTCGAGCCAAGGTCCTCGCGCAGGATGGCGTCGGCATCGGCGAACACCCTCCGCGCCGCGGCGCTGGCATCGTGCCAGGCCTTACCCATGCCCATTGCCTGGGCGCCTTGTCCGGGACAGAGAAGCGTGATCATGGTCGGTTCACGGCCAGTCGTGCGCGAGCGTGTCGCTCAATCGGCGGTGGGCGCCCACCCCCCGCCCCGAAACCTCATGCCCAACATCTGACACCCGAAACCTGTCGACCTACGGCTTCCACACCGAACTCGCCCACGTGAGCCCGCCGCCGAAGGCCACCATCATGAAGTGCCGGTCCAGGGGAACGCGCCCCGCTCGCCAGAGCTGATCGAGGCACAGGCCCACGCTTCCCGCCGAGGAGTTGCCGAAGCGGTCGATGTTCACGTACACCTTTTCGCGCGGCAATCCGAGCTTCTCGACCGCGGCGTCGATGATGCGAATGTTCGACTGGTGGCAAATGAACTGTCCGATGTCCGCCGCGGTGAGGTTCGTGGCGGTCAGGGCATCCTGAATGACCTCGCGGAACTTGGTCACGGCGAAGCGGAAGACCTCGCGCCCGTTCATGCGCAGGCAGCCCAGCCGGATCCGGTTGTCGCGATCGGATTCCGGCACGTCGATCGGGCGTCGTGGGATGTACAGCGATTCCCACATGGCGCCGTCGCCCTGGAGACACTGGTGAACGCAGCCGCGAGACGGATCGTCGTCGCGGAGCAGGATCGCCGAACCGGCCGCGTCGCCGAACAGGATCGACACGGAGCGGTCCTCGTAGTCGATGATCGTGCTCATCGCGTCGCAGCCGACGACCCCGATGGCGCGGTGCCGGCCCGACCGGATGAGCGAGTCGGCGACGTTCATGGCGTACACGAACCCGCTGCACGCCGCGACGAGGTCGAAGGCCCCCGACGGCGCCGCGCCGAGATCGTTCGACACGCGGGCGGCCACCGACGGACATCCCATCTCGCCCGTGCACGTGGCCACGATGATGAGATCGAGCTCGTTGGCGCGCACGCCTGCGGATTCCAAGGCTCGACCCAGGGCGTCGCGGGAGAGGGTGTGCGTGCCTTCAACCGTCGGATCGACAATGCGGCGTTCGAGAATGCCGGTGCGCTGCTCGATCCACTCGGCGGTCGTGTCGACCATCCGCTCGAAGTCCGCGTTCGTCAGCACCTGGTCGGGCACTGCCGAACCGGTGCCAGCCAGCCGAACGCCCCATG
>JAGQOG010000074.1 GCA_020427695.1 Phycisphaerales bacterium | reverse complement strand
GAACGTCCAGCTCAGTTCGAGTCCGCCGCGCAGGATCGCCGTCGGGCCGCCCGAACTGCTGAGTCGCAGATCGTCCGTGATCCGCCACTCGACGATGGGCACGGGGAAGACCAGAAAGTCGTCCTCAATCTGCGTGGTGAGGATCAGGGTCGCGCCCAAGGTCAGGCGATCGTCGAACCGATACGCCACGCTCACCAGCCCGCCGCCCGCGAGGGCATCGCCCGCGTCGGCCTGCGCCTCCCCGGCGAGCTGCAGCACCGGTCCGATGCCGAGGCGCCAGTCTGGCGTCGGTCGCCAAGTGAACGATGCGCCGAGGCCCAAGGTGTTGATGTTGCGCCAGGGATCGGGACCAAGCCGCGTGTCGCCGTTGAAATCGAACTGGTCGAACTGGTAGCCGAGGTTCAGTGCCACCGAGACCTCGGGCGAGATGTCGAAGCGTGCCAGCGCACCCAGAACGGCCCGCCACTCGGCCACCGATCCGCCGCCGTCGAGATCGGCACGGAACTGGTAGGCACCACCGGCATCGACCAACCAGGTCGTTCGGTCGGGCGCGGCGTCCGGCCCCGCGGAGGCCTCGAGGCCTTGGCCGTGGGCCAGCGCAGCGAGCGCGAGGACGGCTGCGGAGTGGGCGATCGTGTGGGTTCTACGCACGGGAGACTCCTCGGGATGACATGGACGGGGCGGGGCAAGGGTAGACCAAGGGCCGGAGGCAGTCCTCAGGCAATCGATGCCACGACTCTCGGGTCGTCACCGCGAACGGGCGCGCCAGAGGTAGAGTGCCCACTCGGCGATCAGGAGCGCGACCAGCGCCCAGACGAACCACGGCCAGAGATCGCGCTGAAGGAGCACCGGCACCGCCCGCTCGCCACCGCCGGACACCGCCACCGCGAGATCCGGTCGAATGCGGATGTCGGTTTCGACGGCGCTCGCCATGTTGACGGTCACGAGTGCCGGCGATCCGCCTTCGATGCGGTAGATCCCGGCGTTGGCGATCCCCGGGAGCGCGACGCGCGGTTGTCCCGTCCGCACGGTCGTCGACGCGATCGCCGCTTGGTCGTCGATCGAACGGACGGTGACCTCCGTCGCGCCAGGCAGGGCTTCCACGGCGAAGGGAGCGCCCGTCCTGGTCCACGCTCCCACCATGCCGGCGCCGGCCGCTCCCAAGTAGTCGAGCGCGTTCTGCATCAAGACCGGGAAGCCGGGAAGCACCGGGAGGTTGCTTTGGCGCAGGGGGAATCCGATGAATGCGTGGCGCACCCCGCGCTGGGTCAGGATCGCCATGACCGGTCCGTCGGGTCCGGTCGCCAGCACCTCGGCGTCCTCGGGCAGCTCGAACGCGCCGAAACGGGCGTACACGAGTCCGTCCAACGGCACGAAGCGCAACAGCGGATTCCGACGTTCCCAGGCCAGGAGTCGACGCCCGCCCGGCGACGCGGGCGCCCGTTCGGAGACGCCGGGCGGCGCGGCGCCGAAGGTGATCGAGGGAACGGGTGGCAGGGCGGGCAGGGCCACGCGATCGAGCACGAGGAGATCGAATCCGGAGAGGTCCCGATCGGCGACCAGATCGGGGCCGCCGACGGCGAGCTCCTCGGGTTCGGTCGCGTCGAGCAGCTCGCGCAGGAACGGGTCGGGCTCGCCGTTCGG
>JAGQOG010000073.1 GCA_020427695.1 Phycisphaerales bacterium | reverse complement strand
CCTCGCAGATGTCCTGGGCCTCGCCGGCGCAGACGCCGTCCCAGTTGGTGTCGCAGCAGAAGCCGTCGATGGCGCAGACGGCGTCGCAGCAGACGGCGTCGTTGCAGAACGGCGTGCCGTTGGACGAGCAGCAGTCGCCCGCGAAGTCGTTGCCGCAGGCGGGGCACACCTCGCAGATGTCCTGGGCCTGGCCGGCGCAGACGCTGTCCCAATTGGTATCGCAGCAGAAGCCGTCGATGGCGCAGACCGCGTCGCAGCAGACGGCGTCGTCGCAGAACGGCGTGCCGTTCGCCGCGCAGCAGTCGCCCGCGAAGTCGTTGCCGCAGGCGGGGCAGGCCTCGCAGATGTCCTGGGCCTCGCCGGCGCAGACGCCGTCCCAGTTGGTGTCGCAGCAGAAGCCGTCGATGGCGCAGACGGCGTCGCAGCAGGCGGCGTCGTTGCAGAACGGGGTGCCGTTGGACGAGCAGCAGTCGCCCGCCTCGGGATTGCCGCACTGCTGACAGAGATCGATGGCCTCGTTGGCACAGACGGTGTCCCAGTTCACGTTGCAGCAGAACGGATCCTCGACGCAGACCAGCTCGCAGCAGTCGGCGTCGGCGCATCCCGGCGATCCGTTGCTGACAAAGCAGTTCCCGGCGCCCGGGTCTCCGCAGTTGCCGCAGAGGTCGAACGCCTCACCTGCGCAGAAGCTGTCCCACGTCGTGTCGCAGCAGAACGAGTCCGCGGCGCACACGGCCTCGCAGCAGTTGAGGTCGTTGCATCCCGGCGAGCCGTTGCTCTCGTAGCACGACCCGTCGCCCGGACACCCGACTGCCGGGCAGGGACCCCATTCGCCCAGGAGGAGTCCGAGATCGGCGCCGTTGACCATGCCGTCGCCGGTGAGATCGGCGCTGCAGCCGGCACACGGTCCCCAAGCGCCGAGGAGCTGTCCGAGGTCCGCTCCATTGACCTGTCCGTCGTTGTTGAGATCGGCCGGACAGCCGACCCCGGCGAGAGCCGGGCCCGCCAGGAGCAGTACCGCTCCCAGGCCCATGCACGTTCGAGTGTTCATTTCTCACGCTCCTGCTCGGGAGGCGGCCGCCGCGCGTTCTCGGACGCCTCCGGTTGGTGTGGATCATCGTCCGAACGCCTCCCCACCCGCGCGCCGGAGGGAGAGGTGCGTTCACCGTAAGGCTCGGCGCACTCGATCCGCAAAGGCTGCAGGTCGCCGGCGAGCGCGTCCGGCACTCGCGCCTGGCCCGAGGCGATCGCCCGGTGCGGCGCGAGCGGCGCGGCGAGCGCCGGCGTCGCCGCTTGTCGTACAATCCGCGGTTCCATGCAACCGACTGCTCCGACGACCCGCGCCGCCTCGCCAACGAATCGACCGCACCTCCGTCTCGATCCGACCGCACTTCCCGACTGGCAGATCGCGGAGGCCGCGGAAGCCACCATGAAGACGGTGTACGAGCTCGGCGACGAGCTCGGCCTCGAACGCAGCGAGCTGCTTCCCCACGGGCACTTTGTGGCCAAGCTCAACGCACGCCAGATCCTGGATCGGCTCGGTGGAAGTCCCGACGGCAAGTACGTCAACGTCACCGCCATCACGCCCACGCCGCTGGGCGAGGGCAAGTCCACGACCGTCATGGGACTGACCCAGGGGTTGGGCCGGCGCGGCGAACGGGCGATCGCCGCCATTCGCCAGCCGTCGGGCGGGCCGACGATGAACATCAAGGGCTCCGCGGCGGGCGGGGGATTGGCGCAGTGCGTTCCGCTCGGTCCGTTCTCCCTCGGACTGACGGGCGACATCAACGCGGTGATGAACGCGCACAATCTCGCCATGGTCGCCCTCACGGCGCGACTGCAGCACGAGTTCAACTACACGGATGCTCAACTCGCCGAACGGGGCCTTCGGCGGCTCGACATCGATCCGCGGAACGTCGAGATGAAGTGGGTGATGGACTTCTGCGCCCAGGCCCTGCGGGAGACGATCATCGGCCTCGGCGGCAAGTCGGACGGTCTCATGATGCGGTCCGGCTTTGCGATCGCGGTGTCCTCGGAGGTGATGGCCATTCTCGCGGTGGCCACGGATCTCAAGGACATGCGCGAGCGCATGGGGCGGATCGTGCTGGCCCACGACAAGCAGGGGCAGCCGGTGACCGCCGCCGACCTCGAGGTTGCCGGCGCGATGACCGCGTGGATGGTGGGCGCCCTGGACCCCAACCTCATGCAGACCCTGGAGGGACAGCCCGTTCTCGTGCACGCGGGCCCCTTCGCCAACATCGCTCTCGGGCAGTCGTCGATCATCGCCGATCGGATCGGCCTCAAGCTCGCCGACTACCACGTGACCGAGTCCGGCTTCGCCGCCGACATCGGATTCGAGAAGTTCTGGAACCTCAAGTGCCGCTACTCGGGCCTGCGCCCGAACGCGGCGGTGCTGGTGGCCACGATCCGCGCCCTGAAGTGCCACGGCGGGGCGCCGATCCCGGTTCCGGGGAAGCCGATTCCCGACGCCTACAAGGAGGAGAACGTGGCCTGGGTCGAGAAGGGCTGCGAGAACCTGGTGCACCACCTCGGCACCATCAAGCGGTCGGGGATCCGGCCGGTGGTGTGCATCAACGCCTTCCACTCCGACACCGCGAACGAGATCGCCGCGGTCCGTCGCATCGCCGACGCGGCGGGGGCGCGGGTGGCGCTTTCGCGGCACTGGCAGCTCGGCGGAGAGGGAGCGCTGGAGCTGGCGGATGCCGTGGTGGACGCGTGCAACGAGCGCAGCGAGTTCCGGTTCCTCTACGACATGGAGACGACGTTCCGCCGCCGCATCGAGTTGATCGCCACCGAGGTCTACGGCGCCGACGGCGTCGAGTACGCCCCGGACGCGCTGAAGGCGATCAAGCGCATGGAGGAGGATCCGGAGTTGTCGTCGATGGGCGTCTGCATGGCCAAGACGCACCTGAGCCTCAGCGACAACCCGAGCCTCAAGGGCGTGCCGAAGGGCTGGAAGCTGTTCGTGCGCGACATCCTGACCTACCGCGGGGCCGGGTTCATCGTCCCGGTGGCCGGCACCATCAAGCTGATGCCGGGAACCGCGTCCGATCCGGCCTACCGCCGGGTGGACGTGGACGTCGAGACCGGACGGGTGCGGGGGTTGTTCTGAGGTGGGTGCCTCGAACGGAGGCATCAAGGGATCGAGGCATCAAGGCATCGAGGGTTCTGGAGTTGGAACCGGTAGGGAGGTGTGCCACTGATTGCCCCTGTGTGGGGGCAATCAGTGCGCAGGACTCCCGCCGAGCGCCTCGAGCCTTCGTATGGTCCAACGCGGACCGCACTGACTGCCTTCGCTGCGCTCCGGCAATCAGTGGCACACTTCCTGATGTTCCCGCCTCGGAACCCTTGATGCCTTGATGCCTCGATGCCTCGATCCCTCGGTCGCGATGCCTCGATGCCTTGATCCCTTGATCGTTCGGTCGCACTGCCTCATCCCCACGCCGCCAGCATCACGCCCAGATCCGCTCCGTCCACGACGCCGTCGCCGTTGAGGTCGGCGGGGCAGCCGGCGCAGGGGCCCCAGGCGGCGAGCAGGATGCCGAGGTCGGCGCCGTCCACGGTGCCGTTGCCGTCGAGGTCGGGATCGGGGAGCGATTCGCACTCGTCGGGCACGCCGTTGCGGTTGGTGTCGGCGGACCGGCCGGACAGGATGTCGCAGCCGTCGGGCAGGCCGTTGCGGTTGCAGTCGGTCGCGTCGCCGGGCATGAAGTCGATTCCGGTGGGCGACCAGATGTCCGTGTCGTTCCCCGTGATGTACGAACGCAGGAAGATGCCGGTGTCCACGTTGAACTCGTAGACCCGCGCCGCGTTCACGTGCAACTCGGCGATGTCGCCGTGCAGCAGCCCGCCGCCGGGTCCCGACGGATCGCCGGGGTGGTGGCGCACGGCGTAGACGTTCCCGTTGGGCCCGATCCGCACGCCCCACGGCTCGTCGAACGGCAACGCGGTGGTGGTGCCGCCCTTGTTGAACTTCTCGACGAAGGCGCCGGTCGCGCCGTCGAAGCGCAGCAGGCCGTTCGTGAGCCGGCTGGCGACGACAAGGTCGCCGCTGGGGAGGAACACCATGCCCCGCGGATCCGAGAGCCCGCCGTTGTCGGCGGCGTGGACGAAGATGCCGACGAAGCCGCCCGTCTCGCCGTCGTAGCGGCGCACACGGTTGTCGGCGCCGTTCACGAAGAGATCGCCGTCGGGACCGAACGCGAGACCAAAGGGCGCCGTGAGCCCCCCGGCGCCGGAGG
>JAGQOG010000072.1 GCA_020427695.1 Phycisphaerales bacterium | reverse complement strand
TCGAGGCATCGAGGGTTTGTGATGCGGGCGCCACGCGTCGGGTGCCACGGCCATCTTGGCCGTGCCGTGGACGTCGGGTGATGCGCACGGCCAGGATGGCCGTGGCACCCACAAGATGGCCGTGGCACCCACAGGATGACCGTGGCACCCACAAGATGGCCGTGGCACCCTAAGGGGTCCACCACCGGGGCATCGGCGCCTCCGGCGCGGGCTGCGCGGTCCCGGGCCACGCCGATGACGGCGTCGCCCGCTTCGGACCGTGGCGGCGCCGTCCGTTCGCGGCGCCTTGCGCGGGCGCCGTGTCGCCCAGCCGGTCGCGTCCCGTGATGCCGCCCGCCGTGAGAACGTGGTGACTCAGGAACAGCCCGTCGTAGCTCTGCTCGCCGTAGTACCCCGCGACGCCGAAGGGCGTGTCGCGCGTCCACAGGCCCACGGCGCCGCCCGTCGCGCCGAGGACCTTCTGGTCGTCGGCGGCCACCTCCGTGTTGGGCAGGAGGTCCACATGACCGTCGAAGAACATCGCCACCGGCACCACGTCGAGGCCGCTGTTGAAGAAGTACGGCGTGTTGTTGCCCGTGAACGCCGGGTTGGACTCCGCCGGCGGATCGCACACCCAGTTGTGCTCGATCATCCGCGTCTTGAGATCCGGATACGTCGCCTGCGAGACCGTCGGCGACGCGTACGCCTCCGCAAAGGTGGTCGGGTCCTTCCACCAGAGACCCGTGTCCGGGTTCAGGCTCAGGACATCGGGGTGCCACATCGCCGCGGGCGAGAGGCAGAAGGACGAGTTGCTGATCTCGCTTCCAAAAGAGGTGAACTCGGCGGCAAGGTCGAAGTACGGTTCGGCGCCTTGCCAGGTCAGCGTGTCCTCCTCGAGGTAGAACGCCTCGTCGTAGAAGCGGCCGTTCACGTAGTCGTGGAACGCCTTGGCGTTCGCGAGGCGGAAGGAGCCGAAGCCGGCCTGGCTCGTGCTGAACGTGATGGGCTGGTAGGTGACCCAGTTGGCGCAACTCCCCGGGTAGCCCGAACACTGGCCTTGGCCGAGGAAGTACCCCCAGACGACATAGCCTTCATCCCAGCCGAGGAGCAGTTGCGGCGGACAACCGATCGAGCTCACGTATTGGCTGCAACCCCCGTTGACCGTCCCCGCGTCGTCGGGAATCCACGTCACCTGCCGATCGTCCCAGTCCCACCCGTAGAGGGCGTGGGCGAAGGACAACGTGTTTAGCTTGGCCATGGAGGTCGCGGTGCCGCTGCAGTCGCGCAGCGAGCGCGACACCGGCACCAGGGCCGCGGCGAGGATCGCCACCACGGCGGTGCACACGAGGAGTTCGCCCATCGTCAGGGCGCGTCGCGTTGAGGTACGGGTCATGGTGCGCTCCAGAACGCCAGCAGGATTCCGAGATCGGCGCCGTTCACAATGCCGTCTCCGTTGAGATCGCCCTCGGCGCCACCCCACAGGGCGAGGAGCGTGCCGAGATCGGCGCCGTCCACGACGCCGTCGCCGTTGTAGTCGGCGGCGACAACGATGCGGAGGACCCACGACGCGCTTCCCGACTCGAACGAGACGACCGATGACCATGCCAAGCCGACGGGGAGCGAAGGAAGCGTGGGCTCCGGGGTCGCACCCGTGATCTCCGACCCCGCGAGGATCGTGAACTGGTCGCCGGCGATCGGCACGAAGCCGTCGGCGAGCTCGATGGCGAACACCTGGGGTGTCTCGGGATCGAGTGCCACCGATCCCGCGGCGCCCACGAGCGCATCGCCGTTCACATCGGCCGCCGAGAGCACGATGGTCACCGTCGCATAGGACGGAGCAAGGAACTCGACATCGCCGCCGACGAACACGCGACCCCCGTCGCCCAGGGTGAGCGTGGCGTACCCGAGATAGGGACAGTGAAGATCGCCGCCGACGATCCACAGCGATCCCGGGCCGAGCACGCTGACCGTGCCGTTGCCGGCGGGGGGCGGATTCTCCTCGAACCACGGTTCTGGAAGCGTTCCCATCGTGACGAAGGTGCCCGTCTCGACGCGCCCGCCGTCGGCGATGGTGAGGGAACCCATCGCATCGAAGCCGATGTCAAGCGATCCACCGAGCACAAGCATCGATCCGTCGCCCTCGACCACGATCGAACCGACGGAATAGGTTTGCTGGGCAATCACCACCTGGTCAGCCGTCACCACGGCACCGTCCTGGACCAGAAGGGTGCCGGACCCCTCGAATCCGACGATGAGGTCGGTGTCGATGTCGAGCGAGGAGGCGCCGCCGATGATCGTTGCGGTTCCGACCGACGAGGCGAGCGATCCAAGCTGCATGCCCCACGCCCCGACTGCGCCCCCGTCGATCGCGATCGCGCCCACCCCGCGCTGGCCGATCGCCAGCTGGTTGGCCACGTCGAGGACGGCTCCCGCACCGACCTCGAGCGACCCGCTCGACGCGGGTTCGAAGCCGATGCTGGCAAAGGACGCGGCGATGGTGCCCTTGGCGAGCAGGAGCGCTCCGTCGTCGCCCGCCAGGTTGCCGACGACCAGCCCGGGCGTGAAGGCCACCCCGTTCAGGAGGTCGAGGGTGTTGCCGCCGAGATTGAGCGTGACCTGGCCGCTGCGCACCAGCATGCGGCTCGCCGCGGTTGAATCGTCCAGGTCCACCGGGTAGCTCGACACCAGGTCGAAGACCGCAGTGTCGCTCGAGCCGGGAACGCCGGCACTCCAGTTGGCGGGATCGGAAAAGAGCCCGCCCCGGGGCGCAGTCCAGCTCGTCACGACCGCGGCGGAGCAGGCTCCGGCCAGCCACAGCGCTGTCCCCGCTGAGCACGAGGTGACGAGCCAACGCCTCGGCGACCGCCAGTTCAGTTTCGTCATGTCGAATCTCCCGGCGACCGGCAGGCGCCGCCACCAGGATCACCCTACGTCGGCGATCGACCGGCGCTGCGCGAAATCCGCGATCCGCCAGGAAAACCGAAATCGGGTGCCACGGCCATCCTGGCCGTGACGAACCTTCACCGAGTCTCCGCACGGCCAAGATGGCCGTGGCACCCGCGCATGCGTCACGACG
>JAGQOG010000071.1 GCA_020427695.1 Phycisphaerales bacterium | reverse complement strand
TGCTGGTCGCCCTGCCAGGAAAATGCGACTGCAGTGTCGAAGGGCAGCGCCATGGGCAGGGCGAAGCCGTCGTTGTAGTCGGTGTGGTCGCCGATCAGGTTCACCCGGCCGGGAGCCGCGGCGGCGAACGCGGGCGCGCGGCCGAACCGCTCGACGAACCGGTTGTGGGCGGGGCGATCGATCATGGTTTGCAATCCCACGCGCGTTCCGAGCCGAAGCGCTACCGCGGATCAAACTCCTGCTCCACCGGCGCCTCGGGAGCGGGTGGCGGCGGCGGTGGCCGCAACAGCTCCTCCAGCCGCACGCGGTAGACGTCGATCGTCCAGCGGTCGGCGCGGTCGCGGTTGGCGAGGTCGGCGATGTACGCGTTCAACTGCGGCACCAGCGGTGCCTCCTCGGCGCCGAGGAGCGCCTGAAGACCGCGCGCGGTCTCCGCCAGGATCTCGCGCCGGGTCACCCCAAGTTCGAGCTTGCGGATCAGGAGGGAGATCCGGTGGGTCGCGGCCTGGCGATCGAGGCGATCGATGGTGCTCGCCTCGTCGGCCGCATCCGCCTGATCGATGCCGAGGGGAAGAAGGCGGGCCTGCGCCGCCATCAGCATCTCGAGCCGCGACTCGGCGTCCTCCGTGCCGACGCCGGGCATCTGCGAGGAGAGCTTGACGAGGTCGGAGAGCGTGCGCTCGTCCTCGAAGAGCTGCGGGGCGACGGCGCGGTGGTAGCGGTCGCGCAGGAGCGATGCGCGATCGGGACGCAGCAGCCGAGCGAGCGCCGTGAGCGTTTCCCGGTTCACGCCGCGCAGCGGCAGCTCCGTGCGCAGCACCGCCTGCTGGATCGCATCGAGCTGCTCCCGCACCTGCTCCCGCTCCTCGGGCGTCGCCGTCAGATCCCACTCGGGGCCGAGGATGACAAGGATCTGCGCCTTCTCGCGCTCGAGTTCGATCAGCGTGCGCGACCGCCACTCGAGCACGGGTGTCATTTTCCGAATGTAGTCGTCGAGCGTCGACGCGAGGGCCGCCCGCTCTTCCGGCGTCAGGTCGAGCTCCTCGACCAGTTGAACAAGATCCGTGCCCGCCGAGGCGAACACGGTCGGCTCTCCGGCGACAGCGAAGAAGCGCTGGAACGCGAGCCTTCGCGCCACCGGCTGGAGCTCGGCACTGGCCATGGCGCCGACGACGCTGGCCAGCTCACGTTCGGCGTCGAGCACGGCCACCCGTCCGTGCCGGCGCTCGTCGAGGAGCTCGAGGAGCTGCGGGGTGAACCGCGGCACCATCGCATGACGATCCGCGTCGTACTGGTACGAGGCGTTGAGCAGGGATGCAACGCGCCCTCCGTGCTGATCCATGGCACTGGCGTAGGCCAAGCGGTAGGCGGCGTACAGATCGTTGAGGCGCGTCGTGTCGCCGTCGGTCAGCTCCAGGGCGGTAGCCCAAGCGTCGAGTTCGGAGCGGGTCATCGGCGTGGGCACCAGCCGACGCAGCAGCGACTCCCGTTCCTCGACCCCCGGCGCGGGCTCCGGCTTGGCGGCGGGTTCCGTGTTCGCCGCGGAGGCGTCCGTGGCGGCGGCGGGCGAAGCACCGTCCTCCGCGTCGGCCGCCGACTGGGCGACGACGCCGGCGGGACACGCCAGGACGAGCGTCGAGAGGAGGATCCAGGGCGAGGAACGGGTCATGGAAGGTCCCCATGCGGGCGGCTCGTCGCCCGCTCCACACCAAGGTACCCGCGCCGTGGCGCTTCGGCACGGTCGATCAGACCCGATCGGCTCGACTGAGTCGATGCAGGCACACGGCGGCGGCAACGCCGACGTTGAGCGAGTCCACCCCGGGAGCCATGGGGATGCGAACGGGTCGGTCGCAGCATGCCAACGCCGCCGCCGACACGCCGGCGAATTCCGTGCCCACCAGCAGGCCGACGCGCGGGGGCCGCTCCACCTCATCGAGCGGCGCCGCGCCGGGCTTGAGCGCGGCGGCCAAGAGCGTGAAGCCATGGCGCTCGCGCAGGGTTCGGAGATCGTTCGGCCAGTCGCGGCTGCGTGTCCACGGGACGTTGAGCACATGCCCGATCGAGACCCGCAGCACGCGGCGATAGAGCGGATCGTGGCAGCGCGGACTGAGAAGCACGCCGTCCACGCCAAAGGCGGCGGCGTTCCGGAACAGCAGCCCCATGTTGTCGATGTTGGCGATGTCCTCGAGGAGAAGCAGGGTGGCGTCGCCCGGTGGGGGCACACGCTCGAGGAGATCGTCGAGCGACGGCGACTCGACCGCGGCTCGCGTGCCGACCGCCAGCACGCCGCGGTGGATGTGGAACCCGACGATCCGCTCCAACAGTTCGGCACTCCCCGCCAGGAGCGGAACATCCTCGGGAACCTGCGGCGCCAGCCGCGCCAGGAAACGCTCATCCACCAGCACCGAGCGCACCACGCCCGGTCGCTTGAGCATCTCCTCGACGACCAGGAACTGCTCGCCCACGAAGAGGCCTTCGTCCCCGCGGCGCAGGTCGCGGTCGCGCAGGAACCGGTAGTCCGCGAGGCGGGGGTCGTTGGGGTCCGTGATGGAGACGAGGGGCATTGAGGGGGCGTTGTGGTGGGGAGCAGGTATCAGGTATCCGGGCAGGGGGACGCTCGCCTGCGTAGGGGCGGAGGGGCGCGGGTGGACGTTCGGCGGGCCGGCCTCGCAACGCGAGGACCGACCCGCAACAGTCATGGAATTCCGAACCGGGCGCACCCGTACGATCGCCTGATACCTGATACCTGATACCTGATACCTGATACCTGATACCTGATACCTGATACCTGATACCTGCAACCCGTCCCGCACGCAGCGTACGTCTCCGCAGGCCCGCCAGCTACGATGTGCCCCAATGTCTCCGGAATCGGAACCCCGGCCAACCGAAACGGTCATCGAGAGCCCGGTCCAGGACACGCCGGAGGATCTCCGCGTGGCCGAGCTTCTGGCTCGCGCCGAGGTTGACGATGTCCTGAACGTCGCCGAGTTCGCCGAGGCCGTCGGCCAGCAGGAGGCGGCCGACGCCGCGGACACCCTCGAGAGCCTCGAGGAGGACCAGGCGGTCGACGTCATCGAGGAGATGGACGAGGCGGCGGCGGCCGACGCGCTCGTGCACATGGACGTCTCGCTCGCGGTCAGCGTGCTCGAGGACCTCCTCGAGGAGGACGTGAACCTGGCCGGTCGCCTGGTTGGCGCGATGGAGCCGGACGACGCGGCGGACCTGCTCGGCGCGCTGCCCGAACCCGACCGCAATCGGCTGCTGAAGCTGCTGCCGCGCGAGCAGGCCTTGTCGCTCCGGGACCTGTTGCGCTACGACCCGGACACCGCCGGCGGCATGATGACCACGGACTACCTCTCGCTCCGCGAGACGATGACCGTGGAACAGGCCACGGCGCACATCCGCGCCAGCACTGTCGACGAGGACATGCAGCACGCCTTCGTGGTGGACGGCCAGAACCGTTTGGTGGGCATCGTCAGCCTGCGGCGCCTGCTGATCGCGCGGGGCGGGGAGCGGATCGCGGACATCATCGATCGCGAGGTCGATGCGATCCCGCCCGACCTCGACCGCGAGGAGGTCGCCCGCGAGTTCGCCAAGTACGACTTCCCGGTGCTGCCGGTGGTGGGGCCGGACCGGCGCCTGCTCGGCCTGGTCACCGTGGACGACGTGATCGACATCATCCGCGCCGAGGAGGCGGAGGATGCGCAGCTCATGTTCGGCGCCGGTGCCGAGGAGGGCGTGTACTCGACGATCGGCGAGAAGCTGCGCGGACGCTTCCCGTGGCTGCTCGTCAACCTGCTCACGAGCTCCGTGGCGGCGATCATCGTGCTTCAGTTCGACGACCTGATCGGCGAGCTGGCGTTCCTCGCCGTGCTGATGCCGGTCATCGCCAACCAGGCCGGCAACGCCGGCCAGCAGTCGCTGGCGGTCACCCTGCGCGGGATCGTGCTCGACGAGGTGCGGGTCGGACGCGTTCGATCGCTGCTGGTTCGCGAGGCGACGGTGGGCGCCGTCAACGGGATCCTCGCCGGACTCATCGTCGGCGGTGTCGTGGCCGCCATCGAGATGACGATCGGACACCACACCTGGCGGCTCGGCATCGTCGCGGGCACCGCCATGTCGGTGGCGCTGACCGTGGGCTGCTTCATCGGCTCGGCCATGCCGGTCGTCATGAAGCGAGCGGGGTTCGATCCTGCCACCGCGTCGACGATCTTCCTGACCATGATCACCGACAGCGGGAGCTTCTTCATCTTTCTCGGGCTCTCCCGGCTGCTGTGGAGCTGGATGACGGCGGGTATGGTTCCGGCGTGACTCCGCAGCGGCCGTAGGTGCATAGGAAGACGCTCCAAGACCGGTTGGCGCATGCGGTCATTGCAGAACGGTTCGTCGCCCGGCGTACAGTGGATGTCGATGCCTCGCCGCTCAGGAAGGTCGGAGCCGGGATCCCGAACGGCAGGTCCGAATAGGCCGCCCGGGAGCGACGGAAAGCCGATCCGCCGGGAACCCCGCGGATGGCTCCGAACCCCTTCGCCTGATCAACGTATCACCCTCGCGTCCGGATCGCGTCCGTATCGCGCCCGGGCCGAGTTGCCGCGGGCGTTCACGCCCAACGCCCCGCGGCTTCCTTTGCGTCCGTCGGCATCCACGCCGGCAGAACCGAGAGGACCTGAACCATGGTGCTCCACATCGCGGCCATCCAGCTCAACGACAGTCCCGCCCTTCGTCAGCACGTGACACGCTGCATTGGCAGCGCTCTTCGCGCCGTCCGCGATCGCGTCTCACGTGTCACCGTTCGACTCATGGACGAGAACGGGCCGCGCGGCGGCGTGGACAAGCGCTGTTGCGTCGAGGTCCGGATGGGCCGCGGCGCGCCGGTGCTGATCGAGGAGCGCGATGGCGACGTCTACCGAGCGGTCAAGGTCGCTTCGGCGCGTGTCCGGCGGGCGGTGCGCCGACGGGCGTCGAAACGGCTCCGCCGCTGACGCGGTGCGCGGTCGGAGTCTGGTCGGTCGTGCGTCCGTGGCTTGACAGCGGACCCTCCATCACCAGCCAAACGAGCGCCCCGCCGGCGAGGGCGCAGGCGCCAAGCGCGCCCAGGATCCGGTTGCGCCGCGCGCGGTGCCGCGCTCGGTTGACGTAGTAGCGGCCGTCGCCAACGCTGACGAGCACGCCGACGCGGGCGGCGTAGCGAACGGCGTGATCGTTGGTGATCCCGAGGGCGCTTGGACGCCGCGCCGTCTCCGGCGTGAAGGCACCGGCCTTGAACAGCGCGTCCAACGGTCCCTTGGTCCGCAAGAGCAGGCCGATCAGTGCCGCCGGAAACACCAACGCGCCGATACCGAACTTGCCGACGGGCATGGACGAGGCTCCTGGTCGCAACGCGGGGGATGCGAGCAGAAACGATAGGACGTTCGACGGAACGGGGGTCGCCGGGCGATCGACTCCCCGCGACCGACCGCCGTCGCGTCAGCTTCCCTGGGTCGGCGCGATCTCGCGCCAGGACACCCGGCCCGGCATGTCGTTGTCGATCCGTTCCTGCTGAAGGTGGCGGTGGCAGTCCACGCAGCTCCCGACGAGGGCGGTGTACCCGCGGGTGACCGCCTCCAGATCCTCCTTGGCGGCGTCCTGGGCGAGCTGGGTTGCGCTGGTGCGGAATCGGTCGCTCAGCAGGGCGTAGGCGATCGAATCCTCGACCATGAAGCGGGCCTCCCGGCTCAGATTCGCGAGCTCTTGGGCGTTGTGCTGGATCTGGCCGAAGTCGGCCAGCACCACCCCCTGAAGCACCGACTGGGTGTACGCGAGCTTCGCGTCCATGATGTCGAGCACCCGCTCGTGAGGGCTGCGGGGCGGGACCATCGGCCCGTCCGCGGCCGCGGACCCGGCATTGGCTTCCTTCTGGGTGGCGCACCCGGACAGGAGCCCTCCGGCGACGGCGAACGCGATCGAGAGCGCGGCGGCGCGGGCGGCGGTGTGGGCAACGGCGGCGGCGGGGGTGGGGTTCATGGGGATTGATCCAAGGAGGAGGGTGAGGTGCCGCATGCAGTATCGGACGACGACGGCACGCCGTCGAGTCGGGCGATCAGCCGGTTATCGCGCGCCCGGAGCAGCCGGTTCGAGGGATTGCGGAGGTGCGCGTCCAAGTTGGGCCCGTGTTCCACCGATGACGACTTCGTCCGGACCCTGTCCGCCTTCAGGCGAAAGAGGTGCTGCATGCCTGCTTCCCGCTCTCGTACTCAGGAATGGAGACGTTGCCTCGCCCAGGTGCAGCAGCGCGGAGGTGGACTGGAGATCGCGATCGCCCCTCCCGACGACACCGCGCAGCGAGCGGCGGACCTGGTTTGGCGGGTGCGGGTGATGGCGCTGGAGGAGAACGTCATCGAAGTGGAGTCGCCGGCGGCATTGGGGCGGCCGATCGAGCTCGAGCAGGGCGTCACGCTGGTGGCCGTTCTCGTGATCGGTCAGAACCGCTGGATGTTCCGCACCATGAACCTCGGCCGGGGATCCCGGATGGTCAACGGTGCGCCGACGATCCGCTTGGCCATGCCGCCCACGGTGGAGCGCTGTCAGCGGCGCAACCACTATCGCGTGGAGACCGCGGCGATCGACCTGCCGGAGGTGGAGGTGTGGCCGCTTCTCGACCCCGCCTCGGTGGTCGTGGCGGAGCGGGCCAACGAGCTGGCCATCGATGCCGGCGAGGCCGTCGCGGCCTCCGCCGAAGGCGCCGAGATTGCCCTGCCATCGGTCGGCCCCAAGATCACGGCGCTCCTCAACAACATCGGCGGCGGCGGTGCCGGGCTCATGCTCGACGCCCCGGCTGCGTCCGCGCTGGGACATCATCGGCTGGTGTGGATCAGACTCCGGCTCCCCGGCATCCAGCCCGTGTGCACGACGGCACGCGTGGTGCACACGCATCTCGATTCCGCGCAGCGCACGTATGCGGGTCTCGCGTTCGACTTCACGTTCAATCCGGTGCACCAGCGGTACGTGCAGGGCCAGATCGCGAAGTACATTGCCATTCGGCAGCGCGAGCAACTGCGGGCGGCGGGATAAGCCAAAGCAGGCATCGAGGCATCAAGGCATCAAGGCATCGAGGAAGGACCGCGGTGAGCCGGAGGGGTGCGCCGCTCCTCAGCGCGAGCGTGCGGAGCACGCGTCCCCGCGTCACCGTCACCGCACCCGCAACTGCTTCGCCAACGCGTCCACCCGGGCGTGCGCCTGTCGGCGCTCGTCGGCCGTCAGGTGGCGACCGCCGTACCGCGCCGCGTAGAAGCGGTCCACCAGCTCGCGCACCATGGTGCCTTCGTCGGGGCGGCGTTCGGCGAGGGCCAGTGCGAAGGCGCGCGGCGGCTGCCACGCGGGCTTGGTCAGTCCCGCGCGGCCGAGCACCTGGAGCATGTCGACGTAGAACCCCAGTTCGCGCAACAGGCGACGCGATTCCGCCAGCGAGAGCCGCTCGAGCCGCGCGACCTGTCGGATGGCGATCGCTCGGCGGGCCAGCTTCACCACGGCGACGATGGCCACGGCGACCACCAGGCCGACCAGGCCGAGCCAGATGTAGCCGGAGGGGCCGAGACGGAAGAAGGCGTTCACGGACGCCGCCCACTCCCGCACCGAGCCGAGCGTGTCGCGCAGGCGCGACACCCAACCGGTGTTCACCCGTTCCGCCAGCATGGCCTGCGACGAGCTGTCGAAGGCCACGAAGCGGCTGTTCCACATGAACTCGATCCGGTCCCACAGCCAGCGCCAACTGTCGGCCCAATTGCGGTTGGCGTCGTTGAGCGACTGCAGCTCGCCGGGCGGCGTCGGATCGAGCGTGAGCCAGGTGTGGGGGCCGGAGCGCACCTCGACCCAGGCGTGGGCGTTGTTCTCGCGCACGACATAGGTGGCGGACCCCTCGTCGAAGTCGATGCCGATGAACCCCGTCACCAGCCGGGCGTCCACGCCCACGCTCCGGCACAGCGCCGCCAGGGCCGACGCGAAGTGCTCGCAGTGGCCGAATCGGTACTCCGTGAGAAACAGGTCGATCGGATCGCGTCCCGGCAACTGGATGAAGTCGGTCAGGTCGGTCGTGTACCTGTACCGGCCCGATTGGAGCTCCTCGGCGAATGCGCGGGCGAGGCCGACCCGATGGCGCCACACCGCTGCCTCGTCCGCGTCCGCAGGCGGCGTGCGGTCGAGGCCCCGCTCGCGCAGGATCCGCTCCGCCTCGGTGCGGGCCGCCTCCACCTGAAAGACGACGGGCCGCTCCGGTCCGCGAGCCTCCCCCGTGAGCACCGACATCGCGGCCTCGCTGGCGAACGGCTGCACGCGCACGGCGTAGGCCGCGTAGCGGCCGAGCTGGGTCGTGCGCCGGTCGCGCAGCACGAGCGTCGCCGGCTCCAGGGTGAACGTCCGTCCCGCGTCGCAGGCGAGGGCGATGGGTGCGTACATGGTGAACACGACGTCGGTGGCCAGCGAACGCATCCGGACCTCGAGCGTGTAGGTCTGCACGCGGTCGTCGACGGCGAGCGCCGAAAGGGGCACGAACACCCCCGGACCCTCGGTGGTGAACGTTCGGGTGGTGGCCTGCGACTGGCGCGAGACGGTCCAGCGGCCGTCCTGCCTCGAATACCGGTCGAGTACCGCGCCCCGGAGATGCAGCGGCTCGTGGTACCGGATCGGCGTGCCGCGCGGATCGAGGAGCTGCACGGTGAAGACCTCGCGCCGCGACTCGCTGATGCGCGAGGAGTCGTTCAGGCGGACGTCCTCGCCGAAACCGGCCTGCCGGCGCGCCAGCGACGCGAACACGCTCTCGGTGCCGAGGAGATCGCGGGGGAAGATGACGAACACCACCAGGCTGAGGAGCAGTCCGGCCATCGCGGTCAGCACGGCCAGGCCGCGGAACTGCCGCACCGGTCGCCGACCGGTGCTGGTTTCGACCGGCGGCACGAGGGCGGCCGCGGTGGGGGCCGTGGAGGCGCGGGTGGACCGGGCCCGCTCGAACCCGATGTGGAGCTGGAAGAGCAGCACGACGTAGAGCCCCAGCAGGGCGTAGATGAGCAGGAGCACGCCGAAGGCGAGCTGCACGGTCTGCATGCATCCCGCCATCATCAGCACGGCGCTCAGCGCCAGGAGATGTCCGTAGTCGCGCACGCCCTTGCGCTCGTAGAGCTTGATGAGCGTGAGCCAAAGGCTGAAGCGTCCGAGGATCCCCATCGTCTCCGCGGAGCCGCGCCCCTGGGACAATTCGAGGACGGAGGCCACGACCGCCGCGACGAGCAGGAGGTTGGAGGCCCAGCGCGGGAGCGTGCGCCCGCGCGGTCCTTCCGTCACGTACCAGCTCATGGCGGCGAGGGCGCCGCCGAGGACGAGGAGGCCAAAGCTTTCCGTCGCCACGCAGAAGGCGACGATCGAGACGAGCACCAGCGCGAACGCGGCGGCCGGGAAGCTGCGCAGGAGGCTCATGTCGGAACGCCCTCCCGGGCGGGCGCCGAATCGACGACCAGGTCGTCGAGCTGGCGCGCGGTCAGGTGGAGCGAACCGGTGCCGGCCGGTCCGACGATGCCGGGATCGGCGCGGTCCGCGGACACCACGATCAGCCCGGCCCGCTCCGCGTCCGCGACCGGATCGTCGCCGCGGGGCAGGCGCGGCCGACCGAGATCGAGTCCCGCGAGTGCGGCCATGAGCCGTTGCAGATGGCGGTAGCCGCGCCGCAGCGGGCTCGGCGGCACGTCGAGTCCGAGGACGGTCAAACCCACCTCGTATCCCTGCGACTCGGCCGCCGCCAGCACGGACGCAACGAGGCTGATGGCCCGCTCCTCGAGGTCGCGCGGGGAGAACCGCTCATGGGGATCGGTGCGCAAGTCGGCGGTCGGGCGCAGGAGGTTGAGGATCACCCGCAGCCGCGGCGGACTCGGCTGCGTGCGTTCGATCGAGACCAGTTCGTCGAGTCCGGCGCCGCGCTTCCAGGCGATCTGCCGCACGCTGTCGCCGGGCCGGTACTCGCGGGTGCCGAAGTAGTCCTCCCCGTGCCCCAGACGGCGGCTCGAGCGCATGCCGCCCGGGCCACCGGGCGTGATCGCGCGCAGGAACTCGGGTCGCAGCGTGTGCACCTGGGGATA
>JAGQOG010000070.1 GCA_020427695.1 Phycisphaerales bacterium | reverse complement strand
CCTGCACTCGGCGACACTGCCAACAGCGCTCATCCCCAAGCGGCCAGCATCTCGCCAAGGTCCGCGCCGTCCACCACGCCGTCGCCGTTGAGGTCGGCCGGTCCCCTTCCGCCCCACGCGCCGAGCAGGGCGCCGAGGTCGGCGCCGTCCACCACGCCGTCGCAGTTGAGATCCGCCGCGGCGCACGCCGGCGTGGTTCGGTACGCGCGGACGACGGTTCCGTTTCCGCACACGACGAGCGTCCCGTCGGGTCCGAGCGACGGCCCGCCCTGGTTGAGGTTCGGCACGACGACCGACCAGTTGAGCTCGAGATCGGCCGTGAAGGCGAACACCGTGCCCGGGAACCCGCCGTTGCCGTAGTAGACGGTACCGTCGCCGCCGATCGCGAAGTGCGACTGGGCGCCGGCACCCGCGACCGCCATCGCGCTCTCGCCGATCACCGCACCCGTCTCGGCATCGAGGCGTTGAAGCGTCGCGGCCGGCGAGAGGATGTACACCGAGCCGTCCGCCGCCGTGGCGTGCTGACTGCCCGCACCCGCAACGCACGGCACGAACCAGCGCTGGATCAGCTCGGTCCCGGTGTCGGTGAAGGCGTAGAAGAAGTCCGTCAGCTCGTTGCCTTGGGTGCGCGGGTAGTAGAGCGAGCCGTCGGGACCGGCAAGCGGCGTGTTCTGGCTCAGGAACCCGGGCATGATCGGCGAGCTGTAGAGCCGTTCTCCCGACTCGAGATCGAACCTGGTGACCACCTGGCCGCCCGGGGCGACCTCGTCCACGTACACGGCGCCGTTCGCGATGCAGGGGCCGCAGTCGCCGCTGACCGAGCAGTTGCGCGGCGTGTTCCAGACGGTGGCGCCGGTCGCGGCGTCGATCCGCCGCACGTACTGGTTGGTCGCGAAGACGGGATCGCCGTCGTCGGCGAAGACCACGCCGTCGTACGAGCCCGTGGCGACCTCCTCGTCGGAAACCCACTGTTCGGTGCCGGTCGCGGCGTCGTAGCAGTGAACCGGTGCGGAGACGCTGTTTCCGTTTCCCCCGCGTCCCGAGAACACCCGGCCGTTGGCCACGCCGTAGAGCACGGGTGTCCAATCGCCGCTCTCGTAGGGAACCGTCGCGCTCCACACGACCGATCCATCGGCCAGGTCCAAGCAGTACACCTCGGCGTCGTTGGGCACGCCGGAAGGAACAAAGGACAACTGGCGCACCAGGTACACGCGATCGCCGGTGATGCACGGGTGCCAGGCGATGATCGAACTCGGTCCCGTGCCCCAGGCCAATTCGGGCGCGACCGGACCGACGGACGCCGTCAGGCCGTTCCGCGCCGCGTTGCCGCCGAGATTCGTCCAGTCGGCCTGCGCGGAGACGGAGGCGGCGAAAGCGAGAAGAAGGGAGAGGGTTCGCATAGGTTTCGGCGGGAATGGAGGGATGAACGCGCTTCGACGGTCCGCGCCAGCCGAATCTACACGAGGGCCACATTCCCCGTCGACCACTTGTTCGCAAACATGTCCGGGTCCGATGATCCCGGCCCTGGCGCGGCCATCGCCGGCGACGACGCTTCGGATTACGATCATGCCGTGGCCAGGCTCCGCCGAGAATCGGGATCCCGCCGCGCCGGCCGACTTGCGGACGCGGGGCGGTACGCGTCGATCGTGCTTCTGGGCATGGCATTGGCGATCGGAGCGGCGGGCTGCGACGCGCTCTCGAGCGCCGCCGCGACCGACCTGTCGCGCCACCCCGTCGCCGACCGAAGCCAAGCTTCCCCCGCGGTCGCGGGGGCGCTGCACGAGCTGGAGCTCGATCGGATCGGCGGCATCCGCCAGGTGGGATCCGTCCTTGACGCGAGCGGAGACCGCGGACGAGCAGCCGTCGTCTGCAACGGCCTCGATGTGGATCAGGCCACGCTCGGCGCCTTGGCGGCGACCCTCGCCCAGGACGGCTTCACCACCCTCGCCTACCGCTGGGAGGATGAGCACGGATCGGCCGCCCTGCCGACGGTGAACGCCCTCGTCGATGCGGCGCTCGCGGCCATGGATGCGCTGCGGGCGATGCCCGGGATCGATCCAACGCGCATCTGCGTCGTGGGTCAAGGCGCCGGCGCCGCCGTCGCGCTCGCGGCCGCCCTCGCCCAGGAACGACGCGGCGCTCCCGTGGCCGCGGTGGCCACCATCGATCTCGTCGATCCCCGCGAGGCCGGATGGAACGCCACCGCCACCCATGTGGGCGTTCCCCTGGCAAGCGGCCTCGTCGCGGCGACCGTGAACATCGGGGGCGTACCGACGTTCCTCGATCCCGTTGCGGCCGCCTCGCGTCTGCACGCACCCGTGATCCACATCGCGACACCGGGCGCCACCAACGCGCCCGCCACACGCATCCTCCGCGCTTGGCGGGCCGCGGCCGGACCGGCGCTGCTCTGGATCGTCGACGAGGATCCGCTCGCGCCTCTCCTCGACCTTCGCACGCCCGGCGGACTTCACCTCCGGCGCTTCACGGACCGTCAGCCGTCGCCGTTCGAATGGTCGTGGTCCCGCATCGGCCTGCCGTGGGCGCCGCGGATCGACGTGGCCATCAACAACACGTCGCCAGCCGCCTTGCGCGTCCAGGTGAACGCCATCGCGGCCGGAGCGCCGATCCTCGCGGCGTTCCGCGACGTGCCGCCCGGCCAATCCAGCTCCACCTGGTCGCTCCCCCGACAGCCGACGGATGTCACCGTCATCGACTGGCCCGAACTCCGACCGACCCCGCCACAGGCCAGTGCTATCTCCGCAGTCGATCCACCGCCACCGCGGCCACGATGATCGCGCCCGTCACCGTCTCTTGCACCCAGTTGTCGAGGCCCATCTTCGTGCAGCCGTTGTCCACGACCGTCATCAGCAGGGCACCGGCCAGCGCGCCAACGATCGATCCCTCTCCTCCCGCCAAGCTCGCCCCGCCGATGACGGCGGCCGCGATCACCTTGAGCTCGTAGCCGCCCGCGGTGGTCGGATCCCCCATGGTGAGGAACGAGAACTGGAGCACGCCGGCGATCCCGGCGCAGGCCACGCCGATGACGTAGGTGAGGAGCTTCACCCGCGCCACGGGAACGCCGCACAGTCGCGCCGCGTGTTCGTTGGACCCCGTGGCCACAATGTGGCGGCCGAGCACCGTATAGCGCAGCATGGCCGCGGCGACCAGCGCCGTCGCCACGAGCACGATCACCCCGATCGGAACCGGGCCGATGCCGCCCGTGAGGCTCATCAGGCGATCGAGCCATCCCCGGGCCTCGAGCGACGGATAGATCGGCTGGCTGCCACCGATTCCCTTGGCGAGCCCGCGCACCGCTCCCCACATGCCGAGCGTCACGATGAACGGCGAGAGCGGCAAGCGCCCGAGTCGCCGGCGCAGGACGAATGTCGCCCCGGCGGCGGCGGCGAGGCCCAGCGCCAGCGCCGTGGTTCCGCCCCACCGCCACGCGAACGCGGCGACCACGCCGCCGGCGCCAAGTCCCAGCACCCAGGCGCCGTGCCCAATGACGAGCCATCCGATCGACAGTCCGATGACGGCGGCGAGCCCCACCCCGCCGAGTGTCGCCAGCCATGGTCCGCTTCCCTTGCTGAGAAGCAAGGCCACGATCATGGTGACGATGGCGATCGTGGAGCCGACGGAGAGATCGATGCCGCCCGAGATGATGATGATGGTGGCGCCAACCGCCGCCGTGCCCACGACGGCGGTCTGGAGGAGCATCAGCCGCTGGTTGTCGATCGAGAGGAACGGACCGCCGGCAAGCACGGCGAAGAGCGTCCACGCCACCGCGAGCCCCGCAAACGGCGCCGCGAGACGGACGATCCGGCGGAAGGGCGAGCGGGCGATTCGACCGTCCGATCCTCCGGCGCTCGCGTCTGGAGGAACCACACTCATGCGCGTTCTCCCTTTCCGGGCCCGCCGGTGGCAGCCCGCATGATCGACTCCTCGGTCCAATCCGCGACCGGGCGCGCGGCGCCAAGCCGACCGCGAGCCATGACGGCGATCCGATCGCACAGGCCCAGGAGTTCGGGCAGGAAGCTGCTCACGACCAGCACTGCGGCAGGTGAACGACCGGTCGCGGGATCGCCGGCAGCCAGTGCATCGATGAGGGCGTAGATCCCGGCCTTCGCGCCGATGTCGATGCCGCGGGTCGGCTCGTCGAGGAGGAGCAGCTCCGCCCCGCACTCCAGCAGCCTCGCCATCGCGACCTTCTGCTGGTTTCCACCGG
>JAGQOG010000069.1 GCA_020427695.1 Phycisphaerales bacterium | reverse complement strand
TTCTCCGATCATGTCGTGGTGGCGCAGCCGCCGCTCAACCCGAGGGACAGTGTGATGACCAACGCCCAACGATTGGCCTCCCTTCCGTCGGGAGGAACGAACTGTTCCGCCCCGCTCGCCTACCTCAACCAGCGCAAGCTGGCGGGCGACCTCCTGATCTACGTTTCGGACAACGAATCGTGGATCGACAGCGGGGGAGCCCAAGGCTACCGGCGCTCGACGGCGACCCTGGAGCAGTGGCAGGTGTTCAAGCGGCGTAATCCGCACGCGAAGCTCGTTTGCCTGGACGTGCAGCCCTACGGCACCACCCAGGCCCCGGAAGGCGGTGACATCCTGAACATCGGAGGCTTCGCGGACTCGGTGTTCAGCGTGATCGCAACCTTCAACAACAGCACGTTGCACCCCGACCACTGGGTGGGCGTGATCGAGAACGAGGTGATTTGAGGAGTGGTCGCGGTTCCTCCCCACACTCGCCCTCGTGCGAGGGGAGTGTGGGGAGGCGGGATCCGGGCCGAATGCGATCGGGACTACATTGCCATGTGAACGTCTCGGTCACGATTGTCGGCGCGGATCCCGCCTGCGAACGAGGAAGCGAATGCCGAGAAAGGAAAGGAAAGAAAGGACGGATGCGGCGAATGCCCGGTTGGGAGTACATCGGTCGGTACCACGCCCGCAAGGGCGTGCAAGCGGGTTCGAGCCCCGCACCACGCGCGAGCGCGGTCCGGCGTCGCAAGACGCGACTCTCGCCTCACACTTGTCGCCGCACTCGGCCGGAAAGGGCCAGAACGACGCCGTCGAAGCCCGACGGTCCACGACGAATGCCGGATGGGACTACAGCTTTCCATGCTCCAGGTCGCGGGTTCGAGTCCCGTCGGCTCCACTTCAAGTGTCCAGGAGCCGTAGCTCAGTGGGTAGAGCAGGTGAGCAGTCCGTTGGAGCGTTGACTCGCTCGACGAACTGCCAGGTCTCATCGATCCTTGTCGTCGTGGACCGACTGGCTTCGAACGTAAGGAACCTCCCATGACAACCGACACCACCACCAGCCAAGCCTCCACGCCCACGCCCGCGCAGTTCATTCCGACAGGCGAAGCCACGGCGATCATGCCGATCGAGGGCCGCAAGGTCACGCCGATCACGGTCATCGGCACGGATCCGATCCGATCGGGCTTCGACGACCTCTGCATCCGCCAGGCGATCAACTCGCGACTGGCGCCGGGCGTCACCGACATCGTCCTGAACCCCGATGCGCACGCCGGGTACGGCGCGCCGGTTGGCTGCGTGCTGGTCTCGCCGACGCACATCTATCCCGGTCCCGTGGGCGTGGACATCAAGTGCTCGATGAGCCTGCTCCAGTTCGACCTCCCGAAGGATGCGGTCGCCGACAAGGAGACGCGCCGCGCCTTGATCAACGCGATCCTCGAACGGACCCCGACCGGCGCCGGCCGCGGCTACCGTCAGGCCAAGAAGGGGCGGCCCGTGAGCGAAGCGCTCGGTCGGCGCGCCGTGACCGAAGGCGCCTCCGCGGAGGTGCTGACCGAGCTGGGCGTTCCCGCCGACTGGGCCACCCGCTGCGAGGACTCCCATCACACGGGGCACGACGGCTCGATCGACACGCTGCGGGCGCGACTCGAGCGGTTCACCTCCACGACTCAGGCTTCCGAGCTCTTCCGAAGCAAGATCGGACAGCTCGGGTCGTACGGCGGCGGCAACCACTTCGGCGAGTGCGAGATCGTGCAGGTGGCCGACACGGACCGGGCTCGTCGTGCCGCGGAGGTGTTCGGACTGCGCGACGGACAGGTCGCGTTCCTGTCCCACTGCGGTTCGCGCGGCTGGGGCGCGCTCCTCGCCGACGGGCAGTTCAAGGCCATGAACAAGAAGTTCGCGGACTGGGGCATCCCGCTTCCCGGAGGCGATCGGCACATGGTGCACGCGCCCCTCGGCACGCCCGAGGCCGACGCCTATCTCGACGACATGGCGCTGGGCGCAAACTTCGCCACCGTGAACCACATGCTGATCAACGCGCTCGTGCTCGAGGCATTCCGGGAGGTCGTCCCCGGGGTGAAGGCGTCCCTGGTCTACCTCATCAGCCACAACATCGCTCGCAACGAGATCGTGGACAACAAGCCGGCGTGGGTGCACCGCAAGGGCGCGACCCGCGCCTTCCCCGCTGGCCATCACGCCCTCAAGGAGACCCCGTTTCACGAGACGGGACACCCGATCCTGCTTCCCGGCAATCCGCAGGACGGCTCCTGCGTGATGGTGGCCGAGTCGGGCGCGAGCCTGTCGTGCTTCAGCGTGAACCACGGCGCCGGACGGCGCATGAGCCGCACGGCCGCGAACAAGTCGCTGGACCAGGCGCAGATCGACCGGAGCTTCGATCGCGCAGACATCCTCACGAACTGCCGCAACTACCCGCGCGACGAGGCGCCGCGCGCGTACAAGGACTTCGAAGAGGTGTTGTCGAGCGTCAAGAAGGCGGGGCTGGCCAGCGAGGTGGCGCGACTGCGGGCGCGGTTCGTCATCAAGGATGGGGACAAGGCGGATGACTGAGCGCACTTCGAAGAACTCGATGCTCCACATCGACGGTGCCCAGGGAGAGGGCGGCGGGCAGATCCTGCGCTCGTCGCTCGCCCTGTCCATGGCGACCGGCACGCCGTTTCGGATGACCGGCATTCGCGCCGGGCGGGCCAAGCCCGGTCTGATGCGCCAGCACCTCACCTGCGTGCAGGCCGCCGCAGACATCTCGTCGGCACACGTCTCCGGCGCCGTCGTCGGCTCGACGGAGATCTCGTTCGAACCGGGACCGGTTCGGTCCGGGGACTACCACTTCCAAATCGGCACCGCGGGAGGCACCACGCTGGTCCTCCAGGCCGTGCTGCCGGCGCTCCTGGTCGCCGACGGCGGCTCGACGATCACCGTCGAGGGCGGGACGCACAACCGGGCCGCGCCGCCGTTCGAGTTCCTCGAACGGGCGCTGGTGCCGATCCTGAACCGGGCCGGCGCTGGGCTCGCCGTGCGCCTGGAACGCCACGGCTTCTACCCGGCCGGCGGCGGAAGGGTCGTGACCACCATCGATCCTGCCCGCGCGCCGACCGCAATCGCCCTGGCCGAACGCGGCGAGCGGCAGGGTGCTCGAGCCACGGCCATCGTGTCGCGGCTGTCGCCGTCGATCGCGCATCGCGAACTGAAGGTGCTGCGCGATCGACTCGGTCTCCAGCCGGACGAGCTCGAAGCCGTCCTGGTGGAGCGGCCCATCGGGCCAGGCAATGCCGCATTCGTCGAGTTGCGCTACGAGCACGTCACCGAGGTCTTCTCCGCCGTCGGCGAGGTCGGCAAGTCGGCGGAGACGGTCGCTCGCGAGGTCGCCGACGAGGCCCGCGACTACATCGCCGCGCAGGTGGCGGCGGGGCCGTACCTCGCCGATCAGCTCATGGTTCCGCTCGCCCTCCTGGCGGGAGGCCGATACGCCACCGGCCCGTTGACCGACCACTCCGCCACGAACATGGCCGTGATCGAAGCGTTCGGGGGCCGGGTGGCGGTTCAGGATGGAACACTCGTGGTGGAGCAGTTGCTCCGTCGGGCGCGGCAGGCGTGATTCCGCGGCCAGTGGGGTCCGGCTGAATCCCCGCGGACGTTGACGGCCAAGGATCGACCATGCCGATCGCCACCAGCCCCTCCAACTCCGCCCGTGCCCTTGCCGCCGCCAAGGTCGAGCAGGCCGCGGGCATCCTGAACGAGCTTGGCATCGACGCCTGGCTCACCTTCGTGCGCGAAACGACCGAGAGCGGCGATCCCGTTCTGCCGATCATTCTCGGCCAGTCGCTCACCTGGCAAAGCGCGCTCGTTGTCACCGCCAAGGGCGACACCGTGGCCATTGTGGGCACGCACGACGCCGACGCGGTGCGTTCGACCGGTGCCTGGCACGAGGTCGTCGGGTACGTGCAGGGCATCGGCGAGCCGTTGCGCGAGCTGCTCGATCGACTCGCGCCACGGCACATCGCGATCAACGAGTCCACCGACGATGTGAAGGCCGACGGGTTGACCGTCGGCATGTACAAGCTGCTGCTCGAGCATCTCTCCGGCACCTCCCATGCCGGCACGCTGGTCAGCGCTGCGAACGTGATCCGCGCCCTCCGCGGCCGCAAGCTGCCGGCGGAGATCGAGCGACTGCGCACGGCGATCGCGGGCGCGGACACCATCTTCGACCGCATCGATCGGGAGGCGACACCCGGCCTGACCGAAGCAGCGGTTGCGGGACTCATGCACGGACACGCCCGCGACCAGGGATGGGAGCTCGCGTGGGACCGCGCCGGCTGCCCGATCGTGACCACGGGCCCCGATTCGATGGGCGGCCACGGCGTGCCCTCGACGACCCTCGCCATTCGGCCCGGGAACGTGTTTCACCTCGATTTCGGCGTGCGCATCGACGACTACTGCTCGGACCTCCAGCGGAGCTGGTACGTGTGCCAATCGGGCGAATCGCGGGCACCCGACGACGTGCAACGCGCCTTCGACGCCGTCCTCGCATCGATCGACGCGGCCGCCGCTGCATTGCGACCCGGGGTCGAGTGCCGGGCGGTCGATGCCGCGGCGCGATCGACGCTCGTGTCGCGCGGCTACCCCGAGTACACCCACGCCACCGGACACGAGGTCGGTCGTGCGGCGCACGACGGTGGCGGCGTGCTCGGACCGACTTGGGAGCGCTACGGCAAGACGCCGTTTCTCCGCGTCGAGTCGGGCAACGTGTTCACGCTCGAGCTTGGCGTGGACGTGCCCGGTCGCGGCTATCTCGGGCTCGAGGAGATGGTGGTGGTGACCGACAACGGCTGCGCGCCACTCTCCACGCCGCAGCGGGCGATCAAACTCCTGGGTTAGGAGATCGCGAATGGTCCGCGGCTCGACCGCGCGCACGTGGTTCCGAAGGAGTGTGCCACTGATTGCCCGGCTTGGCGGGCAGTCAGTGCGCAACGCGCCCGAACGGCCACCACCGCGCCACATCGCACCGACCGGCCACACACAAGGCCGATTGGTGGCACACCACCACACCGCACACTGTCCTCAGCGCACAACCTTGCCCTTGGCGATCGCCGAGTCGAGCGCGGCCTGCTTCTGGGCGTCGGTCATCTTGTCCCACCGCGGGATGCACCCGTTGCAGCAGAAGCCGACCCGTTGGCCGTTCCACTCGCGCACGATCTCCGGGTTGACGGGGTCCTCCTGGACGACCACGCAGTACTCGTTGACCGTCGTGATCACGCCGGGCTTCGGCGAGGTGCAGTAGGAGGCATCCTCCTTCGGGGCGCTGTTGCACGCGGCGAGGAGAACGACGGCAAGGATGGTGCTGATTCGGAACATGCGGGCAGGGTACCGAGTGGACGGGCCCAAGAGCGGGATTTGCAGTCGAAGTGGGGCTGGCCGCCGGCCCCTGGCCCGCCTCGCGCCCTGTCTGAGGCGGATTGGCTGCTCTTGCCCCCAACGGGGTTATCCTTCGGGCGGAGGTACGCATGGACATGATCCGGCCCGCAACCTGTGTTCGGCGGACGGCAGCCGTCGTTGCGATCGCCATGGCCGGCCTGGCCATGGCCCTCGTTGGCTCCCCGAGCGCCTTCGCCACCGGCAACGACAAGCCGCCGCCGAACTGGCTGGTCCAGGTCGGTCATGTCGCGTTGCAGGACCTCAACGCCGGTGATCTCAAACGGATCGCGTCGCTCGAAACGGAGTTGGCGGCACTCGGTCCAGCGGATCCCAAACGCGAGCCGCTGACGAAGAAGCTCGCCCGCGAGAAGGAGACGGCCGAGAACCGGCGAGGCTTCGTGGTGTACGGCTGGCGTGCCGACGCCGACGCCAAGGGACGCCCGACCGACGGGTCACGCACCGTGAGCGCGATCCTCCTGCCCGGAGACGCGGGCAATCGACGAACGCTGTCCGAGTTCAAGCCCGGCGACTTCATCGTGGTCCAGGCGACGGGATCAAAGCGCATCCTGTCGGTATCGGGACGATCCTTCGTCGAGGCCCGACGTGCGAGCCGGACGACGTTCGGCGACGATTGGGGAGCGGCGAAGGCGTTCGCCGAGCTTCCTGAGAAGCCTGCCCCTCCGGAGGGCGGAGTCACCGCGAGCGTGCGCTTCCGGTCCGTCAAGGAGCGCGACTCGGGCGAGGGCTACCGCTACACCCTGTCGGTCGAGGCGGCGTCGCCGCCGGCCACGGCGCAGACGCTCGTCGCGTGGTGCGCCGTCCGCTACCGAACCGATCGCGGCGAGGTGATCGGGCCGGTGCTCGACGAGGTGTCGATCGAACGAGGCAAGGAGGGGGGCTTCGCGCGGGCGTACGGCTTCGATGTCACGGCCTGGTCGGGAACCAAACTCGATCCCACCGCCGCCACGGTGGAGGTGATTGCGACCATCTGGAAGTAGCCGGTGCCCGCCGCTGCGGCGGGAGAATCGCCCAGGCGCTTGTGACGGACCTGCGGATTCATCCCCTCGGCCCCGGCGACGAGCGAGCGTGCGAGAGGATCCTCCGCGCCCTGCCCGACTGGTTCGGCATCGAGTCCGCGCTGCGGGACTATGTCGAGGACTGTGGCCGGCTCCCCACCTGGATCGCCCGGAACGAACGCGACGCCGTCGGTTTTGTCACCGTGCGCACGCACTTCCCTCGTGCGGCCGAAATCCATTGCATGGCCATCGATCCGGCATGGCATCGTCGGGGCGTCGGACGCCGGCTGGTCGAGTTCGCAGCCAATCGTCTGCGCGACGAAGGCGTG
>JAGQOG010000068.1 GCA_020427695.1 Phycisphaerales bacterium | reverse complement strand
TCGCTGGCGAGCAGCCGCGACCCCAGATCTTCTCGCGGTTCCGTCGCGACCTCGAGAAGGTCGAGATCCGGCCCTACGACTTCAAGCGTCCGGAGCGGATCAGCAAGGACCAGATGCGGGCGCTCCACACGCTGCACGAGGCCTTTGCCCGGAGCTTCGGCGCCTCGATGTCGGGCTTCCTCCGGACGATCGTCGAGGTCAAGGTTGCGCACACCGAGCAGATGACCTACTCGGAGTTCATTGCGGGCCTTCCCAACCCGACGAGCTTCAACCTGATCGACTGCGCTCCGCTCGAGGGACGCATCTGCCTCGAGGTGAGCCCGCTCATCATCTACCCGATCATCGATCGGCTTCTCGGGGGAACCAACCGCGATCTCTTCGTGCCGCAGCGCCCGATGACGCTCATCGAGACTCGGCTGATCCAGAAGATCCTCCACCGCGGCATGACCGCCCTCTCGGAGGCGTGGGAGGGGCTGCGGAAGATCGACTTCTCCCTTGGCGAGATGGAGTCCAACCCGCAACTCGTGCAGATCGTGCCCCCCAACGAGGTCGTGGTGGTGATCGGCTTCGAGCTCAAGCTCGTCAACCGCGCCGGCACCATGAGCCTGTGCATCCCGTTCAATACGGTCGAGCCGATCATGGAGGATCTCAGCGCCCAGAGCTGGTTCGCCGCCGACAAGGGGCGGGCCGGACCGCAATACGAGGCGTCGATCGAACGGAACCTCGGTCGAGCCGAGTTGGAGATCGAGGCCATCCTCGCCGAGACGCACATGACGGTGTCGGACCTGCGGAACCTCGAGGTCGGCGATCTGATCCTGACCGAGCGTTCCTCCTCGGCTCCCGTGCAGGTCAACATCGAAGGGCGGCCGAAATACCTGGCCACCCTCGGCCAGTACAAGGGCCAAAGGGCCCTCTGCATCGACGGCCCGGTCAAGCAGAGCGACTGACGCCCGCCATCGGCCTCGCGGACCCTTCGGAGCGCGTCGCCCGGCGGACTGGCCCCTTGGAACCCCCGCGGGGGTGGCGGCGGCCAATTCGTCCAGACCTTCCGCCTTGCCCGGATTGACGATCCTCGTCGACCCTCCGTACCATGTGCGTCCCCGGTCCTCCGTTTCCAGGAGGCCGGCCGTTCTTCCTGTGGAGCCGTCAGGTGACGCACACCAGCCACCGATCCGACCCCAGCCATGGCGCCTGAACGCGTCCATGCTGCAGTGTCGGCCGCGTTCCGGCAGCGCTCGGCGCCGAGTCCCGCGGTCGTGGCATCCGTTCCGGTCCCTCGTCGATGTGACGAGCGGGGGGCCGGACGGGCAGGCGGGTTCCCCGCTGGAGGGCATGGCCCTCCCTAGGCGGTGAATCCTCAGCGCCTGCCCGATGCGTCGAACGCGACGGGCATCCACGGGTCACGGGCACCGCGCCGCGGTTTCCGTGACCCGGTTCGTTGGCGGACCGTTCGTCGGGGCCGCGCCTCGAGGACGGTTGGACGCCGGAGCACCGCGTTGGGCCGATGGTGCGGCAGGTGGATCGAAGGCCCGAACATCCCAGGGCGCATCAGGCGCCGCAGGCACGAAAGCAAGGAGCCGGCCGCTCGCGCCGGCACGACAACTCGATGAACTCCGAAACCCTACGCATCCTGGACTCGATCGCCCGCGACAAGAACATCGATCGCGAAGTGCTGATCCGGGATCTCGAGCAGGCGATGGTCAGCGCCGCCCGCAAGCACTTCAACTCCCTCGACACGGAGGAGTTCTCGTGCGTGGTCGACCGGATGACCGGACAGATCTCGCTGTGGCGCAATCTCCCCGAGGGCGGACGCGAACTGATTCCGCTGGAGAAGCTCGGACGCATCCCCGCCCAGACCGCGAAGCAGGTGATGATCCAGAAGTTCCGCGAGGAGGAGCGTCACAGCCTGCTCGACGAGTTTGCGAAGCGCCGTGGCGAGCTGGTCTCCGGTGCGGCCCAGCGGTACGAGGGCTCGGCGCTCATCGTCCAGATCGATCGGACGGAGGGCTTCATGCCGCATTCGGAGCAGATCCCCGGCGAGCAGTTCCGCCCGGGCGACCGGGTCCGGTGCGTCATCCTCGACGTGCGGGACACCCCGAGCGGCGTGAAGATCGTGCTGTCGCGCAAGAGCCCGGAGTTCATCCGCCGCCTCTTCGAGGCGGAGGTTCCGGAGGTCGCGGAGCGGATCATCGAGATCAAGGCGATGGCCCGGGACGCGGGCTTCCGGACCAAGCTGGCGGTCGCCTCGCTCGACTCCAAGGTGGACGCGGTCGGCGCGTGCGTCGGGGTCCGCGGCAGCCGGATCCGCAACATCGTCGACGAGCTCGGCGGCGAGAAGATCGACATCGTGCGTTGGAACGAGTCGAGCCAGGTGCTGATCGGCAACGCGCTCAAGCCCGCCGAGGTGCAGGAGGTGAGCCTCTGCTTCGAGCTGGGCCGCGCCACGATCATCGTTCCCGAGGAGCAGCTCTCGCTCGCGATCGGCCGGCGCGGACAGAACGTTCGGCTGGCGGCGCGCCTGACCGGATGGGACATCGACATCCTGACGCCGACCGAGTTCTCGCGCGGCCTCGACATCCTCGAGCAGACCGTGAAGCCGATCGAAGGCGTCACCGAGCAGATGCTCGACCGCATGGGTGCACTGGGCATGATCAGCGTGTTCGACATCGGCGAGGTCGGCGAGCAGGTTCTCATGGACGAGATCGAGATGCCTCCGGACGTTGCCGCTCGTGTCATCGAGGCGTGCGTGGTCAAGCAGAAGTTCGTGGAGGAGCAGCAGGCCCGCGAGAAGGAGGAGGCGGCGGCGCGCAAGGCGGCGGAAGAGGCGGCGGCCTCGGCACTGCTCGACGGCGAGTCGCCGGTCGAGGTCGACGCCCAGGCGGAGTCGGCCGCCGACTCGATCCTCGGTGGGATCGGCGGTGGAATCGGCGGTGGGACTGGCGGCGGAACGGGCGGCGCCGCGCACGACACGCACATGAGGCGGGCCACCGCGAGCTCGGGATCGTCGGACGAAACGGCAGGATGACGTAGGCAACGGCGGCGGCGCCGACGAGGCGCCGGTCGCCACGACACTCGCGGAGCCGCGGTCGGCTCCGCAAAGACGAGGAGATCGCTTTGGCCAAGAAGGCAGCCCCGCTTCGGGTTCATCAGCTCGCGAAGGAGCTTGGCGTCAACTCCAAGGAGATTGTCGCCAAGTGCCAGGCGGAGTCCATTCCCGGCATCGACAACCACATGTCGGCAGTGAACTTCGGTCTTGCGGCGACGATCCGCGAGTGGTTCGGCGCGGGCGAGGGCGGCACGGCCACCGCGGTCGAGACGGCCCCGCCGGTCGACATCGAGACCGTTCGCTCCCGAAGTGCGCCGCGGAAGGCCAAGGCCCGCGCCAAGTCGAAGGCGGAGGGCTCGCAGGAGATCGAGTACGAGTCCGCCGCCGCGGACGGCATGGAGGAGAGCGAGGACACGATCGTGGCCGTGGCGGAACCGGAGGCGCCCGCGAGGCGCGGCGATCCTGCGGGTCCGCCCACCACGACGGCCGAGGCGCCGTCCGCACCGCCGTCCGGCCATCCCGCCGCGGGCGGATCCGACGACGAATACCCCTCGGACGCCGAAGAGGTCGAGGAGACCCCCGAGGCGTTCGAGACCACCGAGGAGTCCCCGGCGGCCGAGCCGCCCGCCGTCGCGGCGACCGCCGAGAAGCGCGGCCGAGGACGCACGAAGAAGGAACCCGGGGAGGATGCGGAGAAGCCCGAGGAGGTGATGGACGTGCCGACCTG
>JAGQOG010000067.1 GCA_020427695.1 Phycisphaerales bacterium | reverse complement strand
TCGCCCACGACTGGGCGCCCTCGGCGCGCATCCACGCCGAGTCGATCGATCCGGGCCCGCACCGCCTCGGCGTCGTCCCGGCTTCCCCCAAGGAGCACACGCCACGCGCCTTGAACAGGGGCAACCGCCTCGTCGAGCGACACGCCCTCGAGCGCCCACGCGCCGAACTCCTTGAGGATCATCGCCGTCCGCTCCCGGGGAAGGACGCACGCGTCGGCCGGGCTCAGGTGGAGCACAAGCCACCATCGGTCGGCTCGCGCGGTCGGCGCGAGCTCGACCGCGTCCACCGCGGCGAGGGGCGAAGAGAGAATGTCCGGGTCGATGTGGATCATGCGCCTGGTCGCGCGGAGCGATCCCTCCGGGCACTGACTGCCGCGGCGGATCCGCTCCACCACGCCCCGGATCGCGCCAACCACCAGTGCCAGACCGAGCAGGAAGAAGGCCCCACCCACCGCCGTCCACATCGCCGCGTGCCCGCCCAGCGTGATCCGGGCGCCACCCACGAGCATGGCCATCGCGATGCCCGCGCCGACCACGCGTCCGATCCAGCCGCGATGCCAGGACAGGTCGGAGGCGGCGGCCGTATCCACCACGATCGACCACGCGTCTTCCGCCCCGCACTCGGGACACTGATCCTGCTTCGGCAGGAGTTCGTGGGCGCACGCACGGCAAACGGTGTTCATTCGGCGAGGTTCCGCGATTGTCGTTCCGTCCTTACCGGTCGTCGTGCGTCCGATCATCCCGGGCTCCCGTGCGAATCCGCGCTCCGCCCCGCCATTCGACTCCGTCGAACGCCGATGTCCACCACTGGCCCTGCATCCGCGGCGGGGCCGAGATCCGTTCCACTTGGGGAGCCCAACCAATGCGATCGATGCTCATGTTGATCACCACTTCCGTGGGTGGAGGTGTCGGATGGTGGCTCGGCGGCCTGATGGGTCTCTATCCGGCGCTCTTCCTCAGCGTCGTGGGGACGGTGGTGGCGCTCTACTACACGCGGAAGTTCATGGACGACTACATGCCCGCCTGAGCCCCGCCTGAGCCCCGCCTGAGCCCCACCCCAGAGCACTGCCGCCCGACGGCCCGAGACATGATCGTGCGCCGACGCGTGGACGACGCTCCGCCATCGTCTACCGCTTCGACGTCCGAAGGAGCTCCTGGGCCATCGCCTTGGTCACGGGCGCGGCGAACTCCGCCAATGCGCGATTGGGGTCCTTGACCACCACGAGCTGGCCGCCCACGTGTCCGGCACCGCATCCGGTGCACCACTCGACACCAACGTTCAACACCAGCGCCTGCCGGCTCCCGCGCTCGAGCCGCATGCTGAACATCGGCGACTCGAGCGCCGCGATGGCCTCGGCCGTGCGGCCCGAGTCGATCTCCTCGACGAGCGACGACATCTTCTCCTCCGCCGCGCCGACGGCCGACTCCATCTCGGCGTCGTATGCCGCCCGGGCCGCGCGCCGCAGCGGACGTCCGCCCTTGGGACCGAACCGGGCGCGACCGATCGTGCGGTGCTTGAGATACCGCCCGCACGACTCGCAGTACGACCGGCGGCACAGCATGCGCAGCGGCACGATGCTCCCCAGCGAGAAGCCCGCCAGCTCGACGGCGCGAAGCGCGTATCCCCACGCACCGACCGTCTTCGGCGGGGCGTGGCTCGACGTCGAGAACGACATGCCGCGGGTGGTAATGTCGTAGAAGGCAAAGAAGCCCATGGGCGTGCCGTCGTCCCAGACGGGCTGGGCGACGATCCATTCGATGACGTTCGCCGTCAGGAGCGCCACCGCCGCCACGATCACGACCCCGATCTGGAGTCCCAACCCGGGACGGACGCCGCGCCAAAGCGCGACGCCCCAGTAGCCGACGCCCGCCGCGGCTCCGAGCGCAATGGCGCCGGCGGGAACGGGCGGGGCGTACCAGCCGAGGATGTCCTGGCCGAACACGAAGAGGGCGAACGTGTTGATGGCCAGCGCCACCGCCGTGGTCGCGATGCCCGCGTTCAGAAGAAGCAGTCCGCCTTGGGGCGGCAGCGCGGTTGCGAGCTCCGGACGTTCGAGGTGGCCCAAGCCAGGATCGAGCGTTGGGGGTTCGTCGCGACCCGTCGCGCCGACGTCGAGCTTGTTCCTTCGATCCTGCATGGCAATGCCCCGCTTCCCGGCGGGCGGTTCGCGATCGCCACCCGATCCCGCCGCGCCACCAGTCAAGATGCCAAACCGTCGGCAACGGCACAAGTGACCGGTCTCGGGAAGGGGAGCAAGCCATCGTTACGGGTCCGCGAGCGCCCGCCGAACCGGATCCGAACCCGGGCTGAACCGATTGCCCAAGCGGCACGGGGGCGGGCCCCGGAACAGCGTCCGGCGCAGAGACCCCGTAGACTGCCGCTTGGCCGATCCGTGGCGACCACTGTCGCCGCTCAGGTCGATCTTCCCGTGCATCTCGAACGAAGGAGGCGGTCATGTCCGGGCACGCGATCAGCGGTTGGTGCCTCGCCGGTCTGTTGGCGCTGGGTGGCCTGACGGGATGCGCCCCCAAGGTGAAGCCGCTCTCCCTCGAAGAGCTCGAGGCGAACAAGATCGCCTACCTCAGCAGCGTCTCGACGACCTATGCGCGGATCCAGGACGAGATGTTCGCCCGGTGCGAACTCGAGCGGGACCGAGCGGCAGCGGCAGGCCGACCGGACGACTGGAGCTTCGACGTGCTCATCCTCTCCGGTGGTGGGGCCAAGGGCGCGTTCGGCGCCGGCTTCCTGGTCGGCTGGGGCGAGGTGACCGATCCCCGGTTCGCGCGGCCCGCCTTCGACCTGGTCACCGGCGTCAGCACCGGCAGTCTGATCGCCCCCCTCGCGTTCGTCGGCGACGCCGAGTCGTACGAGCTTGCCAACCAGATCTACCGCAATCCGAAGACCGATTGGATCAAGGAGCGGTCGCTCCTCTCCGTCCTCCTGGACCAGGACTCGCTGTTCGACGACGACGGACTGCTCAATGAGATCCGGACGGACCTCGGACCGCGGATTTCCACGATCGCCGCGCAAACGTCCGAGCATCGTCTTCTGCTGGTCGGAACGACGAACCTCAACCAGGGCAACAGCCAGGCGTGGAACATGACCGAACTGGCCACCCAGGTGGTGGACGGGACGATCACCGAGGAGGAGTTCTGCCGCACCAACCTGTCGTCAGCCTCGATTCCGCTGGTGTTTCCGCCCCAGGTCATCGGCGGCAACGTGTACGTGGACGGATCCACGACACGGGACATCTTCTACACCACGGCCTTCGACGCGCCGGACGGCGCCCTGGCGAAGTGGCGCGCGCAGTACCCGGGCGAGCCGTTGCCGAAGGTGCGCATCTGGGTGATCCTGAACACGGCGCTGGTGCCGGCGCCGATCACCCCCGACACGGAGGACAAGTCGGTCGTCGCGCGCTCCCTTGAGCTTGCGATCCTGGCCTCGCTGCACGCCCAGCTCAAGGTCCTGGATCTCGGGACACAAGTGTTGCGCGACCGGATGGGCTGCGACATCGAGATGCACTTCGTTTCCCTGCCCGACGGCTGGACCCAGAAGGGCAAGGGCATGTTCAACAAGGACGACATGGACAGCATGTCCGACGTCGGCATGGCGATGGGTCGCGACCCGTCGAGTTGGCAGACCACGATCGCCGATCCGCTGGCGCCCGAATGGGTGCGCGACGAGTTGGAGCGGTCGTTGCGGGAGCAGGAGGAGCGGAAGCGGGGCGAGGCGCCGTCGGCGAGCATGGACAGGTAGACCGAAGCCCCTCCCGATCCGAGCGTCGATGCGGAAACGGGGACGATCCGCTCGGGCGCTCCACGCTCGGCGGACGCCGCGCGGCATCGGGCATGTCGGTCGCGCTTGGATTGTGAAGAACTTCACGAAGGTGCCGCGCTCGGTGTCGATCGGGACTCCTTCGACGAGTGGTGCGGGTCGTACTCGCACACTTCTCAAGCGAAGGGTTGAGACAGCCCGATGGGGGAGTTACCTTATCGGTCAAGAGGATCCGGCACACGTTGTTTGATGGCTCGGGATGGAGCCCCAACAGCGGTCGCAGCCGGCCCCCTGTTGGA